>NZ_CAXPXK010000101.1:0-14693 GCF_964221125.1 Alloalcanivorax sp. | reverse complement strand
AAGGGCAACCTGATTCCCGAGGACTGGAACCAGCGGCTGCCCAACAACGCCAGCCCGTACTACTCCACCACCGCCTTCCTGGTGCGCAAGGGCAACCCCAAGGACATCCAGGGCTGGGGCGATCTGGCCAAGGACGGGGTCGATGTGGTGTTCCCCAACCCCAAGACCTCCGGTAACGGCCGCTACACCTATCTGGCCGCCTGGATGGCCGCGGAAGAGCAGTTTGGCGGCGACGAGCAAAAAATCCGCGACTACATGACCCGTTTCCTGGGCAACGTGGCGGTGTTCGACTCCGGCGGCCGCAGCGCCACCGTCACCTTCGCCGAGCGCGAGATCGGCGACGTGCTGATCAGCTTCGAGTCGGAAGTGAACAACATCCGCAAGGAGTACGGCACCGGCGACTACGAGGTGGTGGTGCCCAAGACCTCGGTACTGGCGGAATTCCCGGTCAGCGTGGTCGACGACGTGGTCGACGAGCGCGGCACCCGCGAGGTGGCCACCGCCTACCTGGAACACCTCTACGACAAGGAGATCCAGGAGCTGCTGACCACCTTCAACTACCGTGTGCATCACCCGGAAGTGGTGAAAGCCACCGAAGACCAGTTCCCGCCGGTGAAGCTGCTCAAGGTGGAGGACTACTTCGGCTCCTGGCAGAACGCCCAGGACACCCACTTCGCCTCCGGCGGCGTGCTCGACGAACTGCAGGCGCAGGCGCGGAGACGCTGATTTGGCCATCCTGCGCACCCGGCACTCGGTATTGCCCGGCTTCACGCTCAGCTTCGCGCTGAGCGTGCTGTTTATTTCGCTGGTGATCCTGGTGCCGCTGTCCGGGCTGGTGCTGCACGTCAGCGAGATGACCTGGGACCGCTACTGGTCGGTGATCACCAACCCGCGCAGCCTGGCCAGTTTCAAGGTCACCCTGCTGGCCGCTGCCGGCGCCAGCGCCATCAACGCGGTGGTGGGGTTATTGCTGGCCTGGGTGCTGGTGCGCTACCGCTTCCCCGGGCGCCGCGTGATGGACGCCCTGGTGGACCTGCCCTTCGCCCTGCCCACCGCCGTGGCCGGCCTCACCCTGTCGGCGCTGTTCGCCGCCAACGGCTGGCTGGGGCAGTGGTTCGAAGCGATCGGCATTCCGGTGGCCTACACGCCGCTGGGCATCATGATCGCGATGAGTTTCACCAGCCTGCCGTTCGTGGTGCGCGCGGTACAGCCGGTGCTGGAAGACCTGACCCCGGACGTGGAAGAAGCGGCCGCCACCCTGGGCGCCACGCCCATGGCGTCGTTCTTCCGCGTGGTGCTGGCACAGTTGATGCCGGCGCTGCTCACCGGCACCGCCCTGGCGTTCACCCGCAGCCTGGGCGAGTACGGCGCGGTGATCTTTATCGCCGGCAACATGCCGTTCGAAACCGAGATCATCTCGCTGCTGGTCAACATCCGCCTGGAAGAGTACGACTTCGCCGCCGCCAGCGCCCTGGCCTCGGTGATCCTGGGCGCCTCCCTGGTGCTGCTGTTCGGCATCCAGATGGTGCAGGGGCGGCTGATCCGCCGCTGGCAAGGCGGCTGAGTACAGTTAACAGTGAATAGTTAATAGTTAACAGTTACGCGGGAGGGGCCTGTGGGGCGTGGACGCCGTGCCCGCGAAAACAGGCCGTGCCGGCCGCGGGCCGCGGGCCGCGGGAAAGCCAACCAGCCTCCCCCCTAACTGTTAACTGTTCACTGTTAACTCTTAACTGCTTTTTATAGTGCGACTGCGCGGCCGATAAAGAGCACCGGGCCGGTGGGCCGGGGTTCCGGTGAGCCGCCCGGCGGCTCCAGGGTGAGTTCGAACAGCTGGCCGCTTTCCACGCCGCCGACCTGCTCGGCGGGGATCACCAGGCTGCGGCCCGGCTCCACCAGCCCCAGGGAGCGGGGGCCTTCGGCGTTATTTTCCAGGGTCCAGAACTGCACGCTGCGGTCGGCGCGGTAGTCCGTCTGCTGCGCCAGGGGCGTCAGTTGCAGGTCGCCGTTGTCCGCCACGGTGATCCGCCAGCCCGGCTGGGCCGCTTCGCCCGGCGCCTGAAGCACCACGGTGTACACCGGGGCCGGCTGGCGCAGCGGGCCCACCGCCAGCACCAGGGCCACCAGCAGGGCGGCGCTGGCGAAGCGCCAGGCGGGCGTGCTCTGCCACAGGCCGCGCCACCAGGACACGGCGATGCCGGTCTCGCGGGCCAGGCGCCGCCACAGGCCGGGCGGCAGACGCGCCGGCTCCAGCAGCTCGGCGGCGCCCACCCAGTGTTCGCGCCAGTACGCCGCCTGCCGCGCGGCCTGCTCGTCTTCCGCCAACCAGCGCTCGATCTCCACCGCCTGCTCGCCACGGTGCAGACCGAGGACATACTCGGCGATCAGCAGACGCTGTTCTTCCTGGTTATCGGGAATCATAGCCGCAGACACTCCTGAAGCCCTTTAAGCCCGGTGCGAACCCGGCTTTTGATGGTGCCCAGGGGCACCGCTAATGTTTCGGCGATCTGCTCATAGGTGAAACCCTGATAGAACGCCATCAATATCGGCCGGCGCCGGTCGCCCTGCAAACCGCGCAGGCACTCCTGCATGGCGCGCCGCTGGTCGGACTGCATCGAGCACTGCTCCGGGTTGGGCCCGGGATCCGGCCAGTCGTCCCCCGGCAGCGCCTCGGCGTCGTCACGTTTCGCCCGGCGGTGCTGATTGATCAGCCGGTAGCGCAGCAGCGCGTACAACCAGGCCCGGGCGCTGCCCTTTTCAGGATGGAAGCGGACGGCGTTACGCCACACCTGCACGAACGTATCCTGCAGCGCCTCTTCCGCCAGCTCCCGGTCGCCGCTGAGCCGGCGCGCCAGCGCCAGCATCCGTGGCGCCTCCAAACGGTACAGCCGTTGAAACGCCTTGGCGTCGCCTCGGGCACAGGCCAGCAGTAAAACCGTGGCTTGCTCCAGTTGGTGATTCGACTCGTCCATGGGATGTCCGGCGCGATGTGAATAAAACGCGATGGTCCATCGCGCCGCGAGAAGGCCGTGTCAATGTCGGGCCACGAAGCCAGTTTTGTAGGAGCTTCGCCCTGTGGGAGCGGGCTTGTGGGAGCGGGCCCCGCCCGCGAAAGGGTGGCGTCAGCCACCCGGCAGGATCCCAGAGACGCTGTTGATACTGCCGTCAGTAACGCTTCTGGCATCCTGCCGGCCGGCTTTGCCGGCCTTTCGCTTGCAGGCAAGCTCCCACAAAACTGACTTCGTAGAACGCTTTGTTGCTCACTCCTGGAAGGGCGCCGCCGCAAAGGCGGCTCCCTTGGAGCTACGTACAGCTTATTCGGGCGCGCGGCCCAGGTAGTCGGCGATCAGGACCACGGATTCCGGCGCCGCCTGGGCGATGGACTCGTCCGGGCTGACGTCGCCGCCGGCGGAGCTGAGGATGTTATCGAAACGCAGCACCATGCCCTGGGACTTTTCAGCCACATAGAGGTTGGCGCCGTCGAAGGCGATATCCACCGGGTTGCCGAGCATGGTGTTGCCGACCGCGTTGTTGTCCTCGTCGTCGATGCGCACCGCCACGTTGGTGATGCCGTCGGCGCTGGAGGCGTTATCCAACACGTACAGCTTGCCGTCGGTGGGGTTGGCGCCGCTACCCACGTCGGACAGGATCAGCTTGTCGCCGTCCGCCACGTGCACGATGCCGTGCAGGTTGGTGGGTGCCGCGAAGGCGTTGCCGCCTTCCCCGGGGACGATGGTGCGGTCGGCGCCGCCGGCGCCACGGTCGGTGCTCAGATCGTCATAAACCGCCACGGTGCCGTCGGTAAGCGCCACGTACAGGCGGTCACCTTCGGGGTCGTAGTCCAGATCCCAGGGCTGCACGGTGAGGTCGATGCTGAAGATCGGGGCCACATCGCCGTCGGCCTGGGCGCCGAACACGCGCACTGAACCCGGCGCGCTGTTTTCGGTGACCAGCACCCAGCCCAGCTCGTCGGCGATATCAAAGCCCTTGGGCGCCGACAGGCCGGTGTTGGCGCCGGAAATCAGACGGTCGCGGCTCATGTTGAAGCTTTCACCGTCGCGGCCCACGCCCACCCGGTTGAGCACGGCGATGCCGCTGTCGTAGGTGGCGTAGGCGTCGCCGGTCTGGTTGACGCTGATGCTTTCCACCGGCTGGCCGACGGAGAAGTCGCGGCTCTGGGCGGTGAGGTCGGTGTCATAGACCAGCACGTCCGGGTCGGCGTTATCCGGGTCCGGGTTGCGGGTCACCATGACGCCGTTGATGGTCACGGAAGTGTCTTCCAGGTCGGACAGGTCGGGCTGCACCGGGCTGTCCATGATCACGGCCAGGGACTCGGGCTTGACGCTGTCCACCGTCTTGTCCGGAGCCACGTCGCCGGACGGACCGCTGAACACGCTGCGGTAAACCAGGATGGCGTCGTTGGATTTTTCCGCGATGTAGGCGGTGCTGCCGTCGAGCACCAGGTCCACCGGGTTACCCAGCAGGGTGTCCGGGCCGTTGACGGTGCGGGCCGGGGTCACCGTGCCGTTGGCGGTGGAGGCGTTTTCGATCACGTACAGGCGGCCGTCGTCGGCGATGGCGGCGTCACCCACGTCGGTGACCACCAGGGTGTCGCTGTCGGCGTCGTAGCCGATGCCGTGCATGTTGGAGGTCATGCCGGCACTGTCCGGGGTGATGACACGGGCGCCGGCCACGCTGAAGCCGTTCGCCACATAGTCGTCGGCGACCAGGATGGTGCCGTTGGTCATGGCCAGGAACACCCGGTCGGCGTCTTCGTCGTAGGCCAGATCCCAGGCGTCGCCGGCCAGGGCCGTGGAGGCCAGCGGCGTGGCGCCGGCGCCGGCGGTGGTGCCGTAAATCTCGATGCTGTTGCCGTTGATGTTGGCGGCCATGATCAGGCCGGCCTCATGGGCGATCGCCACGCCTTTCAGATTGGACGAGCCGGTGGCGGTGAAGGAGCGGTCCAGGGTGGCCACCGGGGAGGCGCCGTCCTGGCGGTCGAGAAGTTTGTGCAGGGTCTGTACGCTGCTGGGCACCGCGGTGTCGTCGGCGGCGTGCACGTTACCGAGCAGATCCAGCACGATGCCTTCGTTGGCGTCGGCGTTGAAGGTGGACTGAACGCGCAGACCGCTGTCGAGCTGGTCGATCTGGCCGACGCTGCCGCCGCCGTTGTGCATCACCAGCAGGGGCGAATCCTGATTGCCGCCGTTGTTGTTATCCGGGACGAAACTGCTGCCGCCGTTGCCACCGCAGGCGGCCAGGGTCACGGCCAGCGCCAGCGGCGACAGCCAGTAAAGACCATTGGTATTCAAGTTCATGCTCTCTCTCCTTGCTTCATCATGAAGGGGGCGGCCGGAGGTCGCCCGAACCGGGAATCGAGATCCCGTAAGGGGATACCCGCCCCGGGACGGCCCGGATGTAGCGAAACGTAACGATTTGTACGCGCCGGGAGAGTCCCGCGATCTAACGGCATGGCGAAAGGATATAAATGAGCGCTTTATTTTGCCGTTACGGAATATAGAATCATCACCTCCCACAAACACCGTAAGGAGCCCACCACCCATGTCCTCCGCAAACCGGCCCCACAAATGGCACCAATGGACGCTGGTCGCCGCCGCGTTCGCCGCCGTGGTGGTGTTGCTGGTGTTGCCGCTGGTGGTGATCTTCGCCGAGGCCTTCGCCCAGGGCGCCGGCATGGTGGTGGACAACCTGACCAGCGACGACATGATCGGCGCCATCCAGCTCACCGTGATCGTGGCGCTGATCACGGTGCCGGTGAATCTGGTGTTCGGCGTGCTGCTGGCCTGGTGCGTGACCCGCTACGAGTTCCGCGGCCGCAAGCTGCTCAGCACCCTGATCGACATTCCGTTCGCCATGTCGCCAGTGGTCGCCGGCCTCTGCTATCTGGTGGTGTACGGCGGCCAGGGCCTGGTCGGGCAGTGGCTGGACGACCGCTTCGACGTGCAGTTGATGTTCGCGCTGCCGGGCATGGTGATGGTCACCGTGTTCGTGACCTGCCCCTACGTGGCCCGGGTGCTGATTCCGCTGATGCAGTCCCAGGGCACCGAGGAAGAGGAAGCGGCGATCCTGCTGGGCGCCTCCGGCTGGCAGGCGTTCTGGTACGTGACACTGCCGAGAATCCGCTGGGCGCTGCTGTACGGCGTGGTGCTCACCAACGCCCGGGCGGTGGGTGAATTCGGCGCGGTGAGCGTGGTGTCCGGCCTGATCCGCGGCGAGACGCTGACCCTGCCGCTGCTGATCCAGATGCTCAACGAGGACTACAACACCGTCGGCGCCTTCACCGCCGCCGGCCTGCTGGGGGCCATGGCGCTGGTCACCCTGCTTCTGAAAACCGTGCTGGAATGGCGCCAGAGCAGCAAACTGAACGCCGCCGAGGAGACCCTGACATGAGCATCCGCGTTGACGGCATCCGCAAGACGTTCGGCGGCTTCGCCGCACTGGATGACATTTCCCTGAACGTGCCCCAGGGCGAGCTGGTGGGTCTGCTGGGCCCGTCCGGCTCCGGCAAGACCACCCTGTTGCGCATCATCGCCGGCCTGGAAAAACCGGACCGGGGCCGGGTGCTGTTCAACGAGCGCGACGTCACCACCCTGGACGTGCGCCGCCGCAAAGTGGGCTTCGTATTCCAGCAGTACGCGCTGTTCCGCCACCTGACCGTGGCCGACAACGTCGCCTTCGGGCTGCGCATGCTGCCGCGCGGTGAGCGCCCCGGCCGCGACGCGGTGCGCGCCCGGGTCCGTGAGCTGCTGGAACTGGTGCAGATGGACACCATGGCCGGGCGCTACCCGGCGCAGCTGTCCGGCGGCCAGAAGCAGCGCGTGGCGCTGGCCCGCGCCCTGGCCCTGGAACCGGAGGTGCTGCTGCTCGACGAGCCCTTCGGCGCCCTGGACGCCAAGGTGCGCAAGGAGCTGCGCCGCTGGCTGCGCCACCTGCATGAGCAGATTTCGGTAACCAGCATCTTCGTCACCCACGACCAGGAAGAGGCCATGGAAGTGTCCGACCAGGTGGTGGTGATGAGCCAGGGGCATATCGAGCAGATCGGCAGCCCGCTGACCGTCTACGAACAGCCGGCCAGCCGCTTCGTGTTCGACTTCCTGGGCCATATCAACGCCCTGGAGGGCCTCTACGACGGCGCCGTCTGGCAGTCCGGCGAGGCGCGCCTGCGCCTGGACACCCACGGCGCTTGCCCGGACGGCGCCCTGACCCTGTACCTGCGCCCCCACGAGGCGACCCTGGCCAAGGCCCCGGTCGAGCACGCCCACCTGCCGGTGAAACTGGCGGCGCGCAGCGTGTTCGGCGGCACCGTCACCCTGGAGCTGGAGCCGCGCGGCTGGGGCGCCGGCGTGCTGGAAGTGGAGCTGGACCGGGACACCTGGGCGGCCCTGGCGCCGGGCCGCGACGAGACCCTTTACCTGCTGCCGCGCAGCCTGCAGACGGTCACCTGTGACGGCGATCTGGGCCCGCGCGTGGCACCCGCCTGAGCGGCCCTGTCCGACAACCCGGCCACGGCGCTTGCCCCGACGCCGGGGGCCGGGCTAGAGTGCCGGCTGAGAGGGTTCCCCAGCGGGGCCCTTGAGAGTATTCTGAATTCATCGCCAACTGCCCCAGGGGCCATCTCTCCCAACTTGGACACACCAGCCGCTTCCCAGCAAGTCAGTCTTGAACCCTACGACTCCCGCCGTCTGGCCAGCCTGTGCGGCCGTCTCGACGAGCATATCAAGCAGATCGCCGACCGCCTGCAGGTGGATATCCGCAACCGCGGCAACCTGTTTCACCTGTCCGGCGACTCGCGGGCGGTGCAGGCCGCGTCCACGGTGCTCAACGACCTCTACGCCCAGACCGCCGACACCGAGGACCTGACCCCGGAAATGGTGCACCTGCATCTGCAGCAGTCGGAGCTGTCCGAGAAAGTCGACAACACGGTGGCGTTCCCCAGCGACGACGTGGTGATCCGCACCAAGCGCGTGCGCATCAAGCCGCGCGGCGGTCACCAGCGCGAGTACGTGAAAACGATCCGCCGCTTCGACATCAATTTCGGCATCGGCCCGGCGGGCACCGGCAAAACCTGGCTGGCGGTGGCCTGCGCGGTGGACGCCCTGGAGAAGTCCGAGGTACAGCGCATCCTGCTGGTGCGCCCGGCGGTGGAGGCCGGCGAAAAGCTGGGCTTCCTGCCCGGCGACCTGGCGGAAAAGATCGACCCCTACCTGCGGCCGCTCTACGACGCCCTCTATGAAATGCTCGGCTTCGAGAAAGTGGCCAAGCTGATGGACCGGCTGGTGATCGAAGTGGCGCCGCTCGCCTATATGCGCGGGCGCACCCTGAACAACAGCTTCGTGATCCTCGACGAGGCGCAGAACACCACCCCGGAACAGATGAAGATGTTCCTGACCCGCATCGGCTTCGGCTCCAAGGCGGTGATCACCGGCGACGTCACCCAGGTGGACCTGCCGCGCCATCAGAAATCCGGGCTGGTCAATGCCCTGGAGGTGCTCGCCGGCGAACAGGAAATCGGCGTCACCCGTTTCGACAGCCGCGACGTGGTCCGCCACCCGCTGGTGCAACGCATAGTAGAGGCCTACGACCGTCATGAGCGGGATACCGACCCCCAACGTTGAAGTCCAGTGGGCCAGCGACGCCCCGGACGCCCCCGACGAAGCCGACTTACGCGCCTGGGCCGTGAAAGCCGTGGCGGTGGCCGGCGGCGTGGTCGGCGATATCACCCTGCGGGTGGTGGACGACGCGGAAATCCAGACCCTGAACCGGGAATACCGGGGCAAGGACAAGCCCACCAATGTGCTGTCCTTTCCTTTCGAAATGCCGGAAGGCCTGCCCGAGGACGCCTGCGCGCCGCTGCTCGGCGACATCGTGATCAGCGCCCCGGTGGTGCGCCGCGAAGCCGCCGAACAGCACAAACCGCTGGACGCCCACTGGGCGCACATGGTCACCCACGGCGTGCTGCACCTGCTCGGCTTTGACCACATCGATGATGACGACGCGGACGTGATGGAAGCCCTGGAAATCCGTGCCCTGGCCGAGCAGGGTTACCCCGATCCCTACACCGTTTCCCATTCAAGCAAGGAGTTGCATCTCTAATGTCGGACGACTATTCCGATAATGGCACCAGCCGAAGTTGGCTGGAGCGCGTCGGCCAGTTCTTCACCTCCACCCCCGGGTCCCGGGACGAGCTGCTGGACCTGATGCGCTCCATGCGCGACAGCGACATTATTGACGGCGACACCCTGGGCATCATCGAAGGCGCCATCTGCGTCAGTGAGATGCAGGTGCGCGAAATTCTGATTCCCCGCTCACAGATGGTCAGCATCCGCGCCTCCGACGACCCGCGCGACTTTCTGCCCACCATCATCGACTGCGCCCACAGCCGCTTCCCGGTGCTCGGCGACGACCCGGACGAGATCATCGGCATCCTGCTCGCCAAGGACCTGCTGGCGCTGATCCTGGAGCCGGCGCGCATGGAGCGCTTCGTGATCAAGGACCATGTGCGCTCGGCGATGGTGGTGCCGGAATCCAAACGGCTGGATTCGCTGCTGCGCGAATTCCGCATCACCAAGAATCACATGGCCATCGTGGTCAACGAATACGGCGGCGTGGCCGGCCTGGTGACCATCGAGGACGTGCTGGAACAGATCGTCGGCGAGATCGAGGACGAACACGACATCGATGACGACGACTACCTGATCAAGGATCTGGAAGGCGATGACTTCACGGTCAAGGCGATCACCCCCATCGACGAATTCAACGAGCACTTCAAAACCCAGTACCGCGACGATGAATTCGACACCATCGGCGGCCTGGTGATGCAGGCCTTCGGCCACCTGCCCCAGCGGGAAGAATCCGTGGATATGGGCAACCTGCGCTTCACCGTGCTCAGCGCCGACGGCCGCACCATCCGCCTGCTGCGGGTGGCGCCGCTGGACGCCGACGGCGACACCTCCGACGGCTGATCCGGCGCCGCTGACGCCCGCCATGGCGTCCGCCGAGCCCCCCGGCGGTCGCGCGCCATGGATTGCCGGCGCCAACTTGCGTATAACAAGGCTTCGCCTACCCGGCCTCCTTTTGTCTTTTTTGCAATCGTGACCCTGCTTATGCGCAATCTGTTTCTGGCCCTGATCGCCGGCCTGCTGTTCCCCTTGGCGTTCGCTCCCTACGGCCTGTGGCCGTTGTTGCTGGTCAGCGTGGCGCTGGCCTACTGGGTGCAGGCCAGCGCCCCGTCCGCCAAGGCGGCACTGCTGGGCGGCTGGGTCTATGGCCTGGGCATGTTCGGGTTCGGCGTGGCCTGGCTGCAGGTGTCGATGACCGACTACGGCTATATGCCGCTGTGGATGGCGGTGCCGGCCACCGCCGCCTTCGCCGCGCTGCTGGCGTTGTTCTATGGCGCGGCGTTCTGGCTGACCCGCCGGTTCAGGGGCGGCGGGCTGATGTTCGCCGGCGCCTGGGTGCTGGCGGACTGGTTGCGCGGCTGGCTGCTCACCGGCTTCCCCTGGTTGTATGGCGGCTACGCGCTGATCGACACGCCGCTGGCCGGGCTGGCGCCGCTGGGGGGCATCTGGCTGATGACCCTGGCGGCGGTGATCCTGCCCGCCACGGCGGTGGAGCTGGTGCTGCGCCGGGGCCGGGGCACCGGCCCGCTGGTGCTGTCCCTGGCGCTGATCGTGGCCGGGGTGGTGGCCGGCCAATTCAGCTTCACCCACGCCGAAGGCGAGCGGCAGCAGGTGGCGCTGGTGCAGGGCAATGTGCCCCAGGATCTGAAATGGCTGGCCACCATGCGCAAGGAAACCCGCGAGATCTACGCCGGCCTTACCGAGGGTCTGCCGGAGGGCACCCTGGTGGTGTGGCCGGAATCGGCGATGATCGAGTTCTACCAGGACATCGACGACTTCGTGGACGACCAGGGCGAAGCGGTGGCGGCCAAAGGCGGCGCGCTAATCAGCGGCCTGCCGTGGCGCGATGAAAGCCGCACCCCGACCACCTACCACAACAGCATCGCGGTGGTGGGCACGGACAGCGAGGACGGCGTCTACCACAAGCAGAAGCTGGTGCCGTTCGGCGAGTACGTGCCGCTGCAGGGTCTGATTCGCGGGCTGATCCCGTTTTTCGACCTGCCCATGTCGAGCTTCACGCCGGGCAGTCCGCGCCAGCCCAATCTGTATGCCCTGAGCCATGAGATCGCGCCCTTCATCTGCTACGAGATCCTTTACCCGGAGCTGGTGGCGAGCCGCACCGGCAGCGCCGACGTGCTGCTGACGATCAGCAACGACGCCTGGTTCGGCACCTCGGCGGGGCCCCACCAGCACTTTCAGATGACCCGGCTGCGCGCCCTGGAAACCGGCCGCTGGCTGCTGCGCGGCACCAATAACGGCATCACCGCGGTGGTTGACCACCACGGTAAGGTGGTGGAGCGGCTGCCCCAGTTCGAGCGCGACGTGCTGGTCAGCGAGTACCAGCCGCGCCAGGGCGAGACCCCGTTTATGCTGGCCGGCGTCTGGCCCACCCTGCTGCTGGCGCTGGCGTTCGTGGTGCTGGGCCGGGGCCGCCGGGCCCGGGGGTTGCTGGAGTCATTCTGATGCTGACGTTATATACCGTTTAGGAATAAGCTTATAATCTAATTTGACAGAACCTCCTGGCCAACCTATAACGGAAGCCGGGCGCGACGCACGCCCGGCTGTTTTTTCCGTTCAGGAGGTTTCATGTCCCCGTCCGCCGCCGGCATCCCGCAGGTAGAGAGTTTTTTCGATCCGGTCACCAATACCGTCAGCTATGTGGTTATCGACCCGCAAAGTCGACGCTGCGCGCTGGTGGATTCGGTGCTCGACTATGACGCCGCCTCCGGGCACACCAGCTACGCCGGCGCGCAAAAGCTGGTGGACTTCGTGCGCGCCCAGAACCTGACCGTGGACTGGCTGCTGGAAACCCATGTGCACGCCGACCATCTATCCGCCGCCCCCTGGCTGCAGGAGCAGGTGGGCGGCAAGCTCGCCATCGGCGACCACATCCGCACCGTCCAGCACACCTTCGGCAAAGTGTTCAACGCCGGCACCGACTTCGCCCGCGACGGCAGCCAGTTCGATCACCTGTTCCATGACGGCGACCGCTACCAGGTCGGCGAATTGCAGGCCAGCGCCCTGCACACCCCCGGCCATACGCCCGCCTGCATGAGCCATCTGATCGGCGACGCCCTCTTTGTCGGCGACACCCTGTTCATGCCCGACTACGGCACCGCCCGTTGCGACTTTCCCGGCGGCGACGCGCGCACCCTGTACCGCTCGATCCGCAAGCTGCTGGCGCTGCCCGACGAGACCCGCGTATTCCTTTGCCATGACTACCTGCCGGAAGGACGTGACCGGTTCTGCTGGCAGACCACCATCGGCGAGCAGCGCCGTCACAACATCCATGTGCACGAGGGCATCAGCGAGGCGCAATTCGTCGCCATGCGCGAAGAGCGCGACGCCACCCTTGGCATGCCACGCCTGATTCTGCCTTCGGTACAGGTGAACATGCGCGCCGGACATTTGCCGCCGCCGGAGGACAACGGCGTGCAGTACATGAAAATTCCGTTGAACCGTCTTTGAGGAGCAGCCGATGTCGGACTACAAACGCCTATCGCCCAACCTGGCCGTGGCCGGGCAAATCCAGCCCGGCCAGCTGGAGGACATCGCCCGGCAGGGTTTCCACACCGTCATCAACAACCGCCCGGACGGTGAGGGTGACGACCAGCCCACCAGCGACGCGCTGAAGCAGGCGGCCCGCGCCGCCGGGCTGGCCTATTACCACCTGCCGGTGACGCCCGGCGATATCCGTGACACCGACGTCATGGGGTTCGCCGGGCTGATGCAGCAGGCGCGGGGCCCGGTGCTGGCGTTTTGCCGCACCGGCAACCGCAGCAGCTCACTGTGGGCGCTGTCGGAAAGCACGCGCACCGACCCGGAAACGCTGATCGCCACCGCCGACCAGGCCGGCTATGACCTGAGCAAGCAGGAAGCGCGTCTGCAACAACGCTGGCGGGCCGGCCCCGGGGCACAGCCGCAACCCGGCCATTCCGCGGCCACCACCTGGGACGTGCTGGTGGTGGGCGGTGGTGCCGGCGGTCTGGCGGCCGCCGCCAGCCTGCTCAAACGCCGGCCGTCGCTGAGCATCGCGGTGATCGAGCCCGCCGACACCCATTACTACCAGCCCGCCTGGACCCTGGTGGGCGGCGGCGCCTTCGACCCCGCCGACACCGCCCGGCCGATGGCCTCGGTGATGCCCCGGGGCGTGAAGTGGATCCAGTCACGGGTGGAAGCCTTCGTGCCGGAACAGAATCAGGTGGTGCTGGACGACGGCGGCCGGGTCAGCTACCGCATGCTGGTGGCCGCCCCGGGCCTGGAGCTGCATCTGGACGGCGTGGAGGGTCTGCGCGACGGGCTGGGCCGCAACGGCGTCACCTCCAATTACCTGTTCGAATACGCGCCCTACACCTGGCAGTGCGTACGCGACCTGCGCCAGGGCCGCGCCCTGTTCACACAACCGCCGATGCCGATCAAATGCGCCGGCGCGCCGCAGAAGGCGCTCTATCTGTCCTGTGACCACTGGCGCAGACAGCATCGCTTGAGCAATATCGACGTGCGGTTCCACAACGCCGGCGGCGTACTGTTCGGGGTGGAAACCTTCGTGCCGCCGCTGATGGAATACATGCGCCGCTATCAGGTGGGGCTGAACTTCAACAGCACCCTGAAAGCGGTGGACGCCGGCGCCCGTAAAGCCTGGTTCGTGGACACCGATGCGGACGGCAACCGCCAGGAGCGCGAAGAAGCCTTCGACATGCTGCATGTCACGCCGCCGCAGCGGGCGCCGCGCTGCGTGCGAGACAGCGCCCTGGCCAACGACGCCGGCTGGCTGGACGCGGATCCCGACACCCTGCGCCATAACCGTTTCGAGAACGTGTTCGCCATCGGCGACGCCAGCGGCACCGGCAACGCCAAAACCGCTGCGGCGGTGCGCAAACAGGCGCCGGTGGTCGCCGCCAATCTGCTCGCCACCCTGGACGGCAAGCCCATGGGCGGCCGCTATCAGGGTTACGGTGCCTGCCCGCTGACGGTGGAAAAGGGCAAGGTGATCCTCGCTGAATTCGGCTATCAGGGGGCGCTGCAACCCAGCTTTCCGCTGGATCCGACCAAGGCGCGCAGCAGCTACTGGTGGCTGAAAACCAAAGCCATGCCGCGCATCTACTTCGACCTGATGCTGAAAGGCCGTGAATGGCTCACCGGCTGACCCTGGCCCCCTGGCTGAAAGGCTACCGGCCCGGCGACGCCGCCGCCGACGGCATGGCGGCGCTGATCGTCACCTTGATGCTGATCCCGCAGAGCCTGGCCTATGCGCTGCTTGCCGGGGTGCCGGCGCAGATGGGCCTGTACGCCAGTATTCTGCCGCTGATCGGCTATGCGCTGTTCGGCTCCAGCCGCACCCTGGCGGTGGGCCCGGTGGCGGTGGTGTCGCTGATGACGGCGGCCGCCGCCGGTCAGGTGGCCGGCGGCGACAGCGGCGCCTACCTGGCCGCCACCGTGATACTGGCGCTGCTGTCCGGCGCCTTCCTGATCGCCATGGGGCTGCTGCGCCTGGGCTGGGTCGCCAACCTGCTCAGCCATTCGGTGATCAGCGGCTTTATCACCGCTTCCGGGCTG
>NZ_CAXPXK010000100.1:0-130147 GCF_964221125.1 Alloalcanivorax sp. | reverse complement strand
GGCCAGGAAGGCGCTGCCGACGAACGGCTCCACGTCTTCGAAATCACCGGGGCCGGAGGCGCCGTTGGCTTCAAAGGTGGTGTCGATCCACACCTGGTGGGCAGCGATGGACACCTCGGCGGTGTTCAGGCCGGCCAGGGTGGCGGGGTTGTACCATTGGTTGGTGGCGTCCTCGCTGAGTACGGCGGAGCCGGCATAGGCGGTGCCCATGGCGGATACGGACTGATAAGACACGCCAAAACCTGAAGCGGCGGCGGTACCGGATGCCAGTGACAGCACGGAACCGGCGATCAATGCGCCTCTTATTTTCATAATGTTCTCCATCAAATCGAGCCTAAAACGGTGCCCTGCCCCGTCATTCCGCTGGCGCGGGGCACCATAAAATTACCGGGTTTTACACCGGTGGCGTAAGAATAAACTCGCACCCCGGTAGGGAGAAGGCGGGGAATGTAAAACTGGTGGTTTTTGATCAAATAAAGGCGACCGGTCGGTCGCCTTTTTGGGAAGGCGGTGCCGCCCACGGCCCCGGGGCGGGGCCGTGGGCGGCGCGGCATCAACCGGCCAGCAGGGCGCGGGCGATGATGGTTTTCATGATTTCATTGGTGCCGCCGTAAATACGCTGTACACGGGCGTCGGCGTACATGCGGGCGATCGGGTACTCCCACATATAGCCGTAGCCGCCGTGCAGCTGCAGGCACTCGTCGATGATCTCGCACTGCAGGTCGGTGACCCAGTACTTGGCGCCGGCGGCGGTGGGGATGTCCAGCTCTTTCTTGAGGTGCATCTCCAGGCAGCGGTCCACGTAGGCGCGGGCCACGTCGAGCTTGGTGCGCAGCTCGGCGAGCTTGAACTGGGTGTTCTGGAAATCGGCGACGCGCTGGCCGAACGCCTTGCGCTCTTTGACGTAGTCCAGGGTGTGCTCAAAGGCGCTTTCCGCCATGGCCAGGCCGTTGATGGCGATGCCGAGGCGTTCCTGGGGCAGTTCCTGCATCAGATAGATGAAGCCCATGCCTTCGTCGCCGATCAGGTTTTCCGCCGGCACTTTCACGTCCTGGAAGAACAACTCCGAAGTATCCTGGGCCTTCATGCCCACTTTCTTCAGGTTCTTGCCTTTCTGGAAGCCTTCCATGCCCTCTTCGACGATCAACAGGCTGGTGCCCTTGGCGCCTTTGCTGGGGTCGGTCTTGGCCACCACGATCACGATGTCGGCGTTCTGGCCGTTGGTGATGAAGGTCTTGGAGCCGTTGAGGATGTAGTGGTCACCGTCCTTCACGGCGTTGGTCTTGACGCCCTGCAGGTCGGAGCCGGCGCCCGGTTCGCTCATGGCGATGGCGCCGATCAGCTCGCCGCTGACCATCTTCGGCAGCAGGCGCTGCTTCATTTCCTCGGAACCGTAATGCTCGATATAGGGCGCCACGATTTCGGTGTGCAGGCCCCAGCCGATGCCGGTCAGGCCGGCGCGGGAGATTTCCTCGCTGACCACCACGCTGTAGAGGAAGTCGGCACCGATGCCGCCGTACTCTTCGCTCACCATGGGGCACAGGAAACCCTGCTCGCCGGCCTTGCGCCAGAGCGCCTTGGGCACCTGGCCGGTTTGTTCCCACTCTTCGTGATGGGGGACGGCTTCGTTTTCCAGGAACTTGCGGACGGTGTCGCGGAACGTCTCGTGGTCGGAACTGAACAGGGTACGGGGGATCATTGTGCTCTCCGGTTGACTCGAACTGGAGACAGAGTGTCTAGCCCCCGGGAACCGGGGGCAATGACCAAAACGCTCAGGCCAGGTGCTCTCGCGCTAGGTAGTCCTGCGATTGCATCTCCAGCAGGCGCGAACGGGTGCGTTCGAACTCGAACTCCAGACGGCCGCCGGCGTAGAGGTCCTCGATCGGGGTCTCCGCGGCCACCACCAGCTTCACGCCGCGGTCATAGAATTCGTCGACCAGATTGATGAAGCGGCGCGCGCGGTCGTCGCTGCCGGCGCCCATGCGTTCCACGCCGGAGATCAGCACGGTGTGAAACTCACGGGCGATTTCGATGTAGTCGTTCTGGCTGCGCGGGCCGTCGCAGAGCGCCCGGAAGTCGAACCAGACCACGTCGTCGGTGGATTTCACCGTGGCGATCTTGCGCCCTTCCACCAGAATGTTGCCCTGGTCGCGGTGGCGGCCGTGGCCCGGCGCCAGCGCGGCGAAACGCTCGGCCATGAAACGGTCCGCCTCGGCGCCCAGCGGGCAGTGGAACAGCTCCGCCTGCTCCAGCAGGCGTAGACGGTGGTCGTGGCCGCCGTCCACGTTCATTACCCGGGTATGCAGCTTGAGCGCTTCGATGGCGGGCAGGAAACGAGCGCGCTGCAGCCCGTCCTTGTACAGGCCGTCGGGCTCGATGTTGGAGGTGGTCACCAGGGTGACGCCCTGGTCGAACAGGGTCTGCATCAGGGTGCCGAGAATCATGGCGTCGGTGATGTCGGTGACGAAGAACTCGTCGAAACAGAGCACCCGATAGCGGGCCGCGAATTCCCGGGCGATGCTGGTGAGCGGGTTTTTCTCGCCCTGCCGGTCGCGCAGCTGGCGGTGCACTTTCTGCATGAAGCGGTGGAAGTGCATGCGCCGCTTTTCCTCGAACGGCAGGCACTCGAAGAATACGTCCATCAGGTAGGTTTTGCCGCGCCCCACGCCGCCCCACATGTACAGGCCCTTGAAGGGCTGACGCTTGCTCTTGCGCAGGCGCGCCAGCAGCCCCTTGGCGGGCCGGTCTTCAAGCAGGCGGTGGTACAGATGATCGAGCGCGCGGACCGCCTCTTCCTGGGCCGGGTCGCGCACGAATTCAGGGCGGGCCAGATCGGCCTGATACTTCTCGAGAGGCGTCATGATGTCCCGGGATGATGAACGGCGGGTCAATGTAGCGTTCCCGGGCACGGGTGACAAGACGGCCCGGGACGCGCCGGCTCAGGGGAGCCGCGAAGCGGCCACCTCGCGGAGATTGACCAGCTGGCCGTGGAAGAAGTGGCCGCTGTCCGGGAAGCGGATCAGATCCGGGGCCAGCGCGGTGCTTTCCGCCCAGCGGAACACTTTGTCCGCGGGCACCACCTCGTCGTCCTCGCCCTGTACCACGGTCACCGGGCAGCCCACCTTCTCGATGCTCTCGAAGCCGTAGTGATGCACTGGCGGGGCCACCAGGAACAGGGCCGCCGGGGCCTCGCCGTTGGCGGCCAGCACCTCGGCGCCGCGCGCCGCCACGAAGCTGCCGAACGAGAAGCCCGCCAGCCACAGCGGGGTGCCGGGGTACTTTTTGCTGAGCCAGCGGTGCACGGCGATCAGGTCTTCCACTTCGCCGATGCCGTCGCTGTAGGCGCCCTGGCTTTCACCGACGCCGCGGAAGTTGAAGCGCAGGGCGGCGGCGCCCGCGTCCCGGGCGGCGCGGATCAGGGTGGTCACCACTTTGTTATCCATGGTGCCGCCGAATTGGGGATGAGGGTGGCAGACGATGGCGATCATGGCAGGGTTCTCCGTTTCCCCTTCAAGCACCGCTTCCAGGGTGCCTTCCGGACCCTCCAGGGCCAGCCGGTCACGACTCATGGTTTCCTCCCGATACAATTTCCGGGCCGCTTTTCTTGGCGCGGCAACTAGGACTGTGCTGCAATGTGCTGGCTAAGGAGTATGACATGGATATGCTGACAACCCACCTGCTCTCTTTCCTCGCCGGCCTGGTGGCCGGCGCCGGTGTTTTATACTGGCTGCTGCCCGCTCGGCGCCAGGGCAGCCAACTGATTCGCGAGCGTGATGAAGCCCGCAACGCGCTTAATCACTACCGGGACCAGGTGGACCGCCACTTCCTGGAAACCGCCGATCTGGTCAACGACCTGACCCAGTCCTACCGGGCGGTGCATCAGCATCTGTCCCAGGGCGCCCACGGTCTGTGCAGCGAGGCGGGCCGGCGCAAGGCGGCGGCGAAGAACCTGGACGCAGCGTTCGAGCCGGACACCCCGGCTTCGCAACCGCTGGATTACGCCCCCAAGGCCCAGGGCACGCTGTCCGAGGACTTCGGCCTGGGCAAGAAGAAGGCCGACGGGCCCTACAGCCCGGTGGGCCGGGACGAGGACGAGCCCGCCGCGGTGGTGGCGCCGCCGCGGGATTACGCGGATGTGGGCAATGATGATGACAGTGATAAGCCGCGCTGATTTAGAAGGGTCAAAATGAGGGCTCTGGGATCCTGCCGGCCGGCTTTGCCGGCCTTTCGCGGGCGGGGCCCGCTCCCACAGGGGCCCCCTCCCACAACTCTCCGCTCCCACAGCGGAGGCATAAAAAACCCGGCTCAAAGCCGGGTTTTTTATTTGCCTGAAGAGCGCGGGGCTTAGCGGGCCGAGTGGCCTTTCAGCTCCACCTTCACTTTTTCGTGTTCCTGCAGGCCCTGGTAGTAGTTGCGCAGCACTTCCAGCACTTCCGGGCGGCTGAAGTTGTCCGGCACGTCGCCGCCTTCGCTGAGCAGCTTGCGCAGCTTGGTGCCGCTGACCAGTACGCGGTCGTCGGCGGTGTGCGGGCAGGTGCGCATGCTGGCCATGGTGCCGCACTTGTCGCACCAGAAGGTCCAGTCGATCTTCAGCGGCTGGGTGATCAGCGCGTCGTTGGGGATCTCGTCGAAGATGTGGTGGGCGTCGAACGGGCCGTAGTAGTCGCCCACGCCGGCGTGGTCACGGCCGACGATCAGATGCGAGCAGCCGTAGTTCTGACGGAACAGCGCATGCAGCAGCGCCTCGCGGGGGCCGGCGTAACGCATGTCCAGCGGGTAGCCGGATTGCACCACGGTGTTCTCCACGAAGTAGTGCTCGACCAGGGTGCTGATCGCGTCCTGGCGCACTTCCGCCGGGATGTCACCGGGCTTCAGGTTGCCCAGCAGCGAGTGCACCATCACGCCGTCACAGATTTCGATGGCGATCTTGGCCAGGTGCTCGTGGGAGCGGTGCATGGGGTTGCGGGTCTGGAAGGCGGCGACGCTTTTCCAGCCGCGCTGCTCGAACATGGCGCGGGTTTCGGTGGGCGTCATGTAGATGCCGGCGTACTTCTCCGGGAAGTCGCCCTGGCTGAACACCTTCACCGGGCCGGCCAGGTTGACGTCGCCCTGGGCGAGCACCATTTTCACGCCCGGGTGCTCTTCGTCCGTGGTCTTGAACACCTGCTGGCACTCGTGGGCCTTGTCGATGGTGTACTTCTCGTTGACCACCATGGAGCCCATGATGTCGCCGTTGTCATCCACCAGCGCCACTTCGGCGCCGTCGGCCAGGCCGTCGGCGGTGGCCTGGTCGGTGGACAGGGTGATCGGGATCGGCCAGAACACGCCGTTGGCCAGTGCCATGTTGTCGCACACGCCCTGCCAGTCGGCCTTGCCCATGAACCCGTCCAGCGGGGTGAAACCGCCGATGCCGAGCATGATCAGGTCGCCGCGCTCGCGGGAACTGAGGGTGATTTTCGGCAACGCCTCGGCGGCGGCCAGCGCGCTTTCCCGTTCCGCGCCTTCCAGCAACAGAATGTTCAGCGTCTCGCTGCCGTGGGGTTTCACCAATTGCGACATGTTCACTCCCTAGATGGTCGGTTGTGTCTGTGATGGCGGCGGATTATACCGGCCCGCGTCCGGGGCCCTCCACCGCTGCTAAGAACTTTCGGTTTGGTGCTTATAGCCGCAAGCTCTGCGCGTTACGCCCAGGGCACGCGCAACTTGACCGGCGCCGGCTCCAGTTCGATCTCGGCGGGCAGCCAGCCGACCGGGTCGCCGTCCGCCTGCACCGGCTCCAGGCCGGGCGCGGTGACGGTCACCTTCTCGGCGCTCAGCGAAGCGACACCGTCGACCCGCTCCATGCGCCCCACCACCAGCGCCGCCAGGCAGCGCAGCAGGAAGCCCAGGCCCGGACGCTGGAACATCAACACCTGCAGGCTGCGCTTGGCCAGGCCCGCTTCGCGGCTGAGCACGAAGCTGCCGCCGTAGTAGCGGCCATTGGTGATCACCGCGGAAAAGCAGTCCAGCGGGCGGCCGTCCACGGTGATCCGGTACTGCACCTGGCCGTAGCGAAACAGTTGGCGGATCATGCTGATCACATAGGCGAGCTTGCCCACCCGGCGCTTGAGAATCAGGTCCACCTGATCGACCACCCAGGCGTCGTAGCCGATGCCCGCCATCACCATGAAGCGGCGGCCGTTCAGCCGCGCCGGGGTGACGTTCAGGGTGCGGCCGTCGAGCACCACCTTGGCGGCGGCTTCCGGGCGGCGCGGAATCGACAACTCCCGGGACAGCACATTGGCGGTGCCGATCGGAAACAGCGCCAGCGCCACGCCCGGGTTGAGGCCGTTGATCACGTCGTTGGTGGTGCCGTCACCCCCGGCCGCCACCACCACCTCGCCCTGATCGGCCAGGCCGCGCAGATAACGGGTGGCGTCGCCGGGCGCGCGTGTGTGGTAAAGCCGCACCTTGCCGCCGCCCTCTTCCAGCGCGCGCACGAAATGGCGCAGCCGCCGCTCCCTGCCGCCCCCGGCGGTAGGGTTGTAAATCACCGTGATGTTCATGCGTTCCCGTACTGCCGAAGAGATGCCACCCTAGACCGGGTTATCGATATCGATGAAGGTATGTTCCAGCCCGTACTCATTGGCGAGCCACTCTCCCACCGCCTGCACCCCGTAGCGCTCGGTGGCGTGGTGGCCGCAGGCGAAATAATGAATGCCGGTTTCACGGGCGAAATGCGTGGTGGGCTCGGAAATCTCACCGCTCAAGTAGGCGTCCACGCCGAGCGCCTGGGCCTGTTCGATAAAGCCCTGGGCGGCGCCGGTGCACCAGGCCAGGGTTTCGATTTCGTCCTCGCCGTCGCCGATATGCAGCGCCTCGCGCCCCAGCACCGACTCCACATGGACGGCGAAATCGCGGGCGCTCATCGGGTCGTCCAGACGCCCCACGTTGCCGATGGAGAGCGGGTTGCCCGCTTCCATGCCGCCTTCGACGCGCAGCCCCAGGCGACGCGCGAGTTGCGCATTGTTGCCCAATTGCGGGTGCGCATCCAGCGGCAGATGGTAGGCGAACAGGCTGATGTCGTGGCGCAACAGGCTCTGCAGCCGCTGCTTTTTCATGCCACGAACGCGCTGGTCCTCGTTTTTCCAGAAGTAGCCGTGATGCACGAAGATGGCGTCCGCTTCTTCGACGATGGCCGCGTCGATCAGCGCCTGGCAGGCGGTGACACCAGTCACCAGCCGCCGCACCTGCTCGCGGCCTTCCACCTGAAGCCCGTTGGGGCTGTAGTCACGGAATCGGTGAGGCTGCAGCTCGTCGTCGAGCACACGCAGCAAATGATCGCGTTTCAGCATGGAGGTCTCCCTGCTACTATTGCGCGCAGTCTACATGATTCGCGGGGGCGGAGGCTTGGATAAGTGTTAACAGGCCCGTTATTAAAACTGTTTCGATTTCTGGCGTTGCCGGTGGTCGCCGGCCTGGCCGTGGGCCTGTCGGTGCTGTGGTGGTACGAGCACGGCCCGGGGGCGCGCGACGCCGACGCGCCGGTGATTGCCACCGCGCCCCGCGCGGACAGCTACGCCGACGCGGTGGCCCGGGCGGCGCCGGCGGTGGTCAACGTCTACACCACGCAGATCGTCACCCGCGGCGGCGAGCAGCTCAGCGACGACCCGCTGTTCAACCGCTTCATGGAGCGCCCGCGCCGCGAACGCGCCCTGGCCAGCCTGGGCTCCGGGGTGCTGGTGTCCTCCGAAGGCTATGTGCTGACCAGCTACCATGTGATCCGCGACGCCGATGAGATCCTGGTGGCCCTGCGCGACGGCCGGGACGCCCCGGCGCGGGTGGTGGGCACCGACCCGGAAACCGACCTGGCGCTGCTGCAGATCGCCCTGGAAGACCTGCCGCAAATCGAACTGAACGGCCCGCAGCCGGTGAGCGTCGGCGACGTGGTGCTGGCCATCGGCAACCCGCTGGGCGTGGGCCAGACCGTGTCCATGGGCATCGTCAGCGCCACCGGCCGCACCCATCTGGGCATCGCCACCTTCGAGAATTTCATCCAGACCGACGCGGCCATCAACCGGGGCAACTCCGGCGGCGCGCTGATCAACACCCGTGGCCATCTGATCGGCATCAACACCGCCATTCTGTCCTCGGACGGCAACTGGCAGGGCATCGGCTTCGCCACCCCGGCGTCGATCGCCAGCGAGGTGATGTCCGACCTGATCGAACACGGCCGGGTGATCCGCGGCTACCTGGGCGTCACCGTCCAGGACATCAACCCCACCCTGGCGGAAACCTTCGGCATGGACGACGTGGTCGGCGGCGTGGTCACCGAGGTGGTGTCCGGCAGCCCGGCCCAGGACGCCGGCCTGCAAGCCGGCGATGTGCTGATCGGCATCGACGGCAACACCATGAAGGACGGCTACGAGGCGATGAACCGCATCGCCGGCACCGAGCCGGGCACCAAGCTGACCCTCAACGTGCGGCGCAATACCCAGGAGCTGGAGCTGGACGTGACCATCGGCACGCGCCCACCAGCAAACGAATAATCGTAGGAGCGGGCCTAGCCCGCGAAAGGGTGGCTTATAGCCACCCGGCGGGATACCAGAGGCCTATCTAACAGCGGCACAAACAGCGTCTCTGGGATCCTGCCGGGAGCTTCGCTCCCTTTCGCGGGCAGGGCCCGCTCCTACAGGATTTCTTCCAGGGCTTCGGTGAGCTCGCGGTTCTGATCGGGGCGCCCCACCGTTATCCGCAAGTGGTCCTGGATGCGCTCGGGTTTGCCGAAGTGGCGGACGATGATGCCGCGCTCGCGCAGCGCCGCCGCCAGGTCGGCGCCGGGGCGGGTGGCGTGGCGGCAGAACAGGAAGTTGGCCGCCGAGGGCAGCACCTGGAACCCCATCGTTTCCAGCGCCCGGCGCAGGGTTTCCCGCTCTTCGATCACCAGTTCGCGGCCGCGCTGGAAAAAGTCTTCGTCCTCGAAGGCGGCCTTGCCGGCGGCGATCGCCAGCCGGTCCAGCGGGTAGGAATTGAAGCTGTTCTTGATCCGCTCCAGCCCGTCGATCAACTCAGGATGGCCCACCGCGAAGCCGATGCGCACGCCGGCCAGTGACCGCGATTTGGAGAGCGTCTGGGTGACCAGCAGGTTGGGGTAGCGGTCCACCAGGGCGATGGCGGTGTCGCCGCCGAAATCCACGTAGGCTTCGTCGATCACCACCACCGACTCAGGGTTGGCGGCCAGCACGGCTTCAATGGCGTCCAGCGGCAGCAGCCGGCCGGTGGGCGCGTTCGGGTTGGGGAAGATAATGCCGCCGTTGGGGGCAGTGTAGTCGGCCGGATCGATGGCCAGGTCGTCGTCCAGCGGCACCGGCCGGTAATCAATGTCGTAGAGCCCGCAGTACACCTTATAAAAGCTGTAGGTGATGTCCGGGAACAGCAGCGGCCGGTCCTGCTTGAACAGACCAAAGAAGATGTGCGCCAGCACCTCATCGGAACCGTTGCCGACGAACACCTGGGCGCGGCTGACGCCGTGGTAGGCGGCGATGGCGTCCTTGAGCTCGGTGGCGTCCGGGTCCGGATACAGGCGCAGGCGGTCGTCGGCGGCCGCACGGATCGCCTCGATCACCCTGGGCGAGGGGCCCAGCGGGTGCTCGTTGGTGTTGAGCTTCACCAGCCGCGCCATTTTCGGCTGCTCGCCGGGCACGTAGGGCTCCAGGTCGCGGACGAAGGGGCTCCAGAATCGGCTCATAGCGGCTTCTTGATCCTCATCTCGGCGCTGCGGGCGTGGGCGGTGAGGCTCTCCGCGCGGGACAGCACCGAGGCGATTTTGCCCAGCTCGCTGGCGCCCTCCGGCGAGCAGCCGATCAACGAGCTGCGCTTCTGGAAGTCGTACACGCCCAGCGGCGACGAGAACCGCGAGGTGGCGCTGGTGGGCAGCACGTGGTTGGGCCCGGCGCAGTAATCACCGAGCGCCTCCGGGGTGTGACGGCCCAGGAAGATGGCGCCGGCGTGGCGCACTTTCTTCGCCCAGACCTCGGCGTCGTCCAGGGACAGCTCCAGGTGCTCCGGGCAGACGCGGTTGACCACCTCCATGGCCTGATCCAGGTCGTCCACCTGAATCAGGGCGCCACGGTTGGCCATCGAGGTGCGGATCACGGTTTCCCGCTCCAGGGTCGGCACCAGGCGCTCCATGGCCTCTTCCACCCGGGCGAGGAAATCCGCGTCCGGGCTGACCAGGATGGATTGCGCCTCTTCGTCGTGCTCGGCCTGGGAGAACAGGTCCATGGCGATCCAGTCCGGGTCGGTCTTGCCGTCGCAGACCACCAGAATCTCCGACGGGCCGGCGATCATGTCGATGCCCACCTTGCCGAACACTTGGCGCTTGGCCTCGGCCACGTAGATGTTGCCGGGGCCGACGATCTTGTCCACCGCCGGCACTGTCTCGGTGCCGAACGCCAGCGCCCCCACCGCCTGGGCGCCGCCCAGGGTGAAGAAACGCTCCACGCCGGCCACCGCCGCCGCCGCCAGCACCATGTCGTTGAGCTCGCCGTCCGGCGCCGGGCTGACCATGACGATTTCGGCCACGCCGGCGACCCGGGCGGGCAGCGCGTTCATCAGCACCGAGCTGGGGTAGGCGGCCTTGCCGCCGGGCACGTAGATGCCGGCGCGGTCCAGCGGGGTCACCTGCTGGCCCAGCAGGGTGCCGTGGGCGTCGCGGTAGTGCCAGGAATCCTGCTTCTGACGGGCGTGGTAATCGCTGACCCGTTCGGCGGCCGCTTCCAGGGCCTGGCGCTGCTCGGCGGGCAGACGCTCAAGAGCCGCTTCCAGCTGCGCCCGCTCCACGGTCAGATCCGCCATGGAAGTGGCGTCGCGGCGGTCGAAGCGGTTGGTGTACTCCACCACCGCGGCGTCGCCCCGGCCGGCCACATCACGCAGGATACCGCGCACCCGCTCACCCACTTCCTCGTCGCGCTCTTCGCTCCAGGCGGTGAGCGCCATCAGGCGGGGAACGAAATCCGCGTCGTTGGCGTTTAAACGGTTGGTCTTCATGCTGTTTCCCGGCGTTGCTCCACGGCTTGCTCGAGTTTATCAAGAATCGCCTGAATCGCGGCGTGACGGGTCTTCATGCTGGCCCGGTTGACCACCACCCGGGAGGAAATGTCGTCGGCGATGGTTTCGGTGGGCTCCAGGCCGTTGGCGCGCAGCGTGTTGCCGGTGTCGACGATGTCCACGATGCGGTCCGCCAGCCCCACCAGCGGCGCCAGTTCCATGGCGCCGTAGAGCTTGATGATCTCCGCCTGCTTGCCCTGCTGGGCGAAATACTGGCGCGCCACGTTGACGAACTTGGTGGCCACCCGCAGGCGCCCGCTCACCGGCGGCGCGTCCTTGAGCGCGGCCACCATCAGCTTGCAGCGGGCGATTTCCAGATCGAGCGGCTCGAAGATGCCTTCGGCGCCGTTTTCCATCAGCACGTCCTTGCCGGCCACGCCCATATCGGCGCCGCCGTGCTGCACGTAGGGCGGCACGTCGGTGGCGCGGATGATGATGATCTGCACGTCATCGCGGGTGGTGTCGAAGATCAGCTTGCGGGACGCGGACGGGTCCTCCAGCAGCTCGATACCGGCGTGCTTGAGCAGCGGCAGCGTCTCGTCAAGTATGCGGCCCTTGGAGAGGGCGATAATCAGCGGTTTTTCGGACATGTCGGTTTCCATCGGCGCCACGCTTCAGCCGGGTACGCGGCGAATCACGGCGCCCAGCGATTGCAGTTTTTCCTCGATGCACTCGTACCCCCGGTCGATATGGTAGATACGCTGCACGGTGGTGTCGCCCTCGGCGACCAGGGCGGCGATCACCAGCGACGCCGAGGCGCGCAGGTCGGTGGCCATCACCGGCGCGCCGGTGAGGCTGGCCACGCCGCGGCAGATGGCGGTGTTGCCCTGCACTTCGATGTCGGCGCCCATGCGGTTCATTTCCTGCACGTGCATGAAACGGTTTTCGAACACCGTCTCGACAATGGTGCCGGTGCCTTCCGCCACCGTGTTCAGGGCGGTGAA
The DNA here is from genome assembly GCF_964221125.1 of Alloalcanivorax sp. NCBI lineage: Bacteria > Pseudomonadati > Pseudomonadota > Gammaproteobacteria > Oceanospirillales > Alcanivoracaceae > Alloalcanivorax > Alloalcanivorax sp. Next base: position 118,115 of record NZ_CAXPXK010000100.1, on the reverse strand, counting down.
CTGGGCCTGCATGTCGGTGGGCATGGCCGGGTACGGCGCGGTGCGCAGGTTCACCGACTTGGGCCGGCGGCCTTCCATGTCCAGGCTGATCCAGTTGTCGCCGGTCTCGATCTTGGCGCCGGCTTCCTTGAGCTTGTGCAGCACCGCGTCGAGCAGGCTCGGGTCGGTGTCCTTGCACTTGATGCGGCCGCCGGTGATGGCGGCGGCGATCAGATAGGTGCCGGTCTCGATGCGGTCGGCGATCACGTCATGGTGGCAGCCGCCCAGCTTGGGCACGCCTTCCACGGTGATGGTGTCGGTGCCGGCGCCGCTCACCTTGCCGCCCATGCGGTTGATGAAGTTGGCCAGGTCCACCACTTCCGGCTCGCGGGCGGCGTTTTCCAGCACCGTGGTGCCGTCCGCCAGCGCCGCCGCCATCAGCAGGTTTTCGGTGCCGGTCACGGTGACCGTGTCCATCACGATGCGCGCGCCCTTCAGGCGGCCGTTGGATTTGGCGTGTACGTAGCCGTTGGCCACCACGATCTCGGCGCCCATGGCCTCCAGGCCGCGCAGGTGGATGTCCACCGGCCGCGAGCCGATCGCGCAACCGCCGGGCAGCGACACCGAGGCCTCGCCGAAGTGGGCCACCATCGGCCCCAGCACCAGGATCGAGGCGCGCATGGTTTTAACCAGCTCGTAGGGCGCGGTGAGCTCCTGGATGGTGGTGGGGTTCACCTCCACGTTGAGCTTGTCGTCGATCACCACGTGCACGCCCATGCGGCCGAGCAGCTCGATCAGGGTAGTCACGTCCTGCAGGTGGGGCAGATTACCCACCGTGACCGGCTCCCCGGCCAGCAGGGTGGCGGCCAGGATCGGCAGCGATGAGTTCTTGGAACCGGAAATGCGGATTTCGCCGTCGAGACGCCGACCGCCAGTGATGATCAATTTGTCCATGGAGCTTCCTACGCGGAAAAGACGGTACGGTCAGGCAAGGCCCATTTTCTGGGCTTTTTCCCATTCGGCACGGGTAAAGGTCTTGATCGAGACGGCATGAATGGAGTTATCGGCGATCTGCGGGTTGATGCAGCTGTACACGAGCTGCTGTTTCTTCACCGGCATCAGGCCTTCGAAGGCATCGGATATCACGCGGATCAGAAAGCGGTCGCCTTCCCCTTCCACGGCCACATCGGCATCCTCGAAACCGGCTTCCACCAGCGCCTTCACGTCTTCCGATTTCATGATCACTCCTCGTTTCAATGAACGGGTAATGATACGCGAGGGCGCGGTGGCTTGTCATTGTGAGGGCCGGCCATCCGGCGGCCGGCGCTCCGGGGGCCGGCCATCCAGGGGCCGGCCGCCCGGCGGCGGGGTCAGGCGCCGCTGCCGGTCTCCACGTCCACTTTCTCTTCCAGGTCGGCGCTTTCCGCGGACCAGCTGTCGATCACCTTGTCCAGGTCACCGAGCTGCTGCATGGACTGGGCGAACTGGGCCCGGTACACGTCGCGCAGGTCCAGGCCGTTGACGTACACATTGACCACCTTCCACTGGTCATCGGACTGGAACAGGGTGAAGAACACCGGAATCACCTTGCCGTCGTTGGTGGTGCCTTCCAGCCGCACCCGGGCGTAGTTGCCCTTGCGGTCTTCCTCGCGCATCGGCAGCACGCGGATCTCCTGGCCCTGGTAAAGGGTCACGCCGGAGGCGTAGGTGTTGATCAGGCTGTTCTTGAACACTTCCAGGAACTCGTACTTCTGGTCCCGGCTGGCCTGGTCGAAGTGCTCGCCCATCACCATGCGGGTGATGCGCTTGAAATCCACCAGCGGCACCAGCTCCTCGCGGACCAGCTCACGGGCGTAGCTTTCGTCCTTTTCCAGCCGCTCGCGCTCGGCGTCGATACGGCTGGTCATCCGCTCCACGGTCTCCTGGACCAGATCGCGGGGGTCCTGGGCGGCCTGGGCGAAGCCCGCCGAGACCAGCATAAGCAGCGCCAGCGTGGCCGCGAAGCCTTGTTTGAAGATCATACGTCACTCCCTGTCGTGTCTGAGGATGCTAGTTTTTACGGCGTTCACTCCGAACTGTCCAGCCAAGGCCTCTACGAAGCACTTTTTGTGCGAGCGGGCCCAGCCCGCTCCCACAATCAATTGGAACATCCGAACGCTTAAGGGTTCCAAGGGCAGTCAGCGGCGCTTCGGCCAGTGTATAATCTCCGCCAGCGAGGAGACACGAATCATTATGAGTCATAACCACATCGCCACCGCCCGCCGTGTTCTGGACGTGGAAGCGCGCGCCGTGGCCGCGCTCGGCGAGCGCGTCAGCGACACCTTCGAGCAGGCCTGCGAGCTGCTGCTGGCCTGCAAGGGCCGGGTGATCGTGACCGGCATGGGCAAAAGCGGCCATATCGGCAGCAAGCTGGCGGCCACCCTGGCGAGCACCGGCACCCCGTCGTTCTTCGTCCACCCCGGCGAGGCGTCCCACGGGGACCTGGGCATGATCACCACCGAGGACGCGGTGCTGGCGCTGTCCAATTCCGGCGAAACCGGCGAAATCCTCACCATTATTCCGGTGATCAAGCGCAAGGGCGCGGTGCTGATCAGCATGACCGGCCGCCCCTCTTCGTCCCTGGCGCAGCTCTCCGACGTGCATCTCGACGTGGGCGTGGAAGAAGAGGCCTGCCCGCACAACCTGGCGCCCACCACCTCCACCACCGCCGCGCTGGCCATGGGCGACGCCCTTGCCATCGCCCTGCTCGAGGCGCGCGGCTTCACCGCCGAGGACTTCGCCCTCAGCCATCCGGGCGGCAGCCTGGGCCGGCGCCTGCTGCTCAAGGTCGACGACATCATGCACGCGGAAGAGCGCCTGCCCCGGGTCAACCGCGACGCCAGCCTGTCCGACGCCCTGCTGGAAATGACCCGCAAGGGCCTGGGCATGACCACCGTGGTGGACGACGACGGCCGCCTGATCGGCATCTTCACCGACGGCGATTTGCGCCGCACCCTGGAAAAGGGCCTGGATATCCGCCAGGCCGGCATCGCCGACGTGATGTCGCCGCGCCCGGTGACCATGCCGCCCGGGCACCTGGCCGCCGAGGCCCTGCAAATCATGGAGACGCGCAAGATCAACGGCCTGGTGGTGTGTGACGCCGACCAGCGCCCGGTGGGCGCCCTCAACACCCAGGACCTGCTGCGCGCGGGGGTGATGTAGTGACCTTGCTGGTGTCCAGCGCCGACGCGCGCAACCTGAAACTGATGGCCTTCGACGTGGACGGCGTGCTCACCGACGGCCGCCTCTATTACGGCCCCGACGGCGAAGCGCTCAAGGTGTTCAACACCCTGGACGGTCACGGCCTCAAGAAACTGGCCGCCAGCGGCGTCACCCTGGCGCTGATCACCGGCCGCGACACGCCCATGGTGGCCCGCCGCGCCGCCGAGCTGGGCATTCAGCACGTGATCCAGGGCCGCGAGGACAAGGGCGTGGCGCTGGCCGACCTGGCCGCCTCGCTGGGCGTGACCGCCCGCGAAACCGGCTACGCCGGCGACGATGAACCGGACGTGCCGGCCCTGCAGTGGGCGCAGATCGCCTTCGCACCGTCCAGCGGCCACGACTGCGCGCGGGCGGCGGCCGACCACGTGACCCGCGCCCGAGGCGGCGAAGGCGCGGTGCGCGAAATCTGCGACGCCCTTCTCGAACACCGGGGTGACGCGTGAAACGGCAGGGCCTGCTTAGCGCCTCCGGCATCCTGCTGCTGGGCTTGATCGTGCTGATGACCCTGCACGAGTGGGACAACCCTCTGGAAGAGGACCGCGAGGCGTTTCTCAACGCGCCGATGATCATCGCCGACCGGATCGTCGCCAAAGCCTACGACGAAGAGGACGGCCGGGTGCAGTACCGCCTGGTGGCGGATCACTTGGAGCAGTACGAACGGGACGCGCTCACCACCCTCACTGAACCGGTGTTGCGCATGGACAACAGCAACGGCCTGTGGACGATCCAGTCCCGCCGTGGTGAAGTGCGCGACAACGGTGACCTGATTGTCTTCACGGACCAGGTGGAAGCGCGCAGCGAAAGCAACGGCGTCACCCTGGACACCGAGGAACTGCAGTACCACAACGACACTAACCGCGTGGTCTCCCCCGGCGAGCTCGCCATGCGCCACCGCGACGGCCGCACCCGCGCCGGCGCCATGGAAAGCGATCTGACCAGCGGCGAAATGACACTCAAGCAAGGAGTGGTAAGTGAATTCACAGGCAGCACGGAATAGGTCCGCCCTGGGCAAGGCTCTGCTGGCTCTGGCGTTGACCGCGCTGACCGCCGGCGCCGCCGCCCAGCAGCCCACCGGCCCGGTGGAGGTGAGCGCCGATGAGGCCACCTTCGAACAGAGCGCCGGCACCGGCGTGTATCGCGGCAACGCCGAGCTGATCCAGGGCAAGCGGCGCCTGAACGCGGATGTGATCCGCCTGTTCACCGAGAACAATGAACTGATGCGGGTGGAAGCCACCGGGTCGCCGGTGCGCATGGTGGAAGGCAAGGAATTGAACGCCCGCGCCGACAAGCTGGTCTACGACCTGGCGCAGCGCAGCCTGGTGCTCACCGGCAACGCCCGCGTCACCCACCAGGGCAACACCTTCGAAGGCGCCAAGGTGGAGTACAACCTGGATTCGCGCCGCGTGGACGCCAGCAGCGAAGGCGACAAGCGGGTCCGTCTGGTGATCCCGGCCAAGAACGCCGAGCAAGCCAGCGAGGACGCCGAGCCGGAGGAGCAGGACAACGGCGAACCGGCCCAGGACGCCCCGGCCGCGCAACCCGACAATGCGGAGACCCCCTGAGATGGCACATCTGAGCGCCCATAACCTGGCCAAGAGCTACAAGAGCACCCGCGTCATCGAGGACGTCTCCCTGGAAGTGGAAGCCGGCCAGATCGTCGGTCTGCTGGGCCCCAACGGCGCCGGCAAGACCACCTGCTTCTATATGATCGTGGGCCTGGTGGCCGCCGACGCCGGCCGCATCGAGATCAACGGCAACGACATCACCCACCTGCCCATGCACGGCCGGGCCAAACGCGGCATCGGCTACCTGCCCCAGGAGGCGAGCATCTTCCGCCGCCTCACCGTGGAGCAGAACATCATGGCGATCCTGGAAACGCGCAAGAGCCTCAGCAAGGCGGAGCGCAAGGAGCAGCTGGAGAAACTGCTGCAGGAATTCCACATCGACCATATCCGCGACAGCATGGGCATGAGCCTGTCCGGCGGCGAGCGGCGGCGCGCGGAGATCGCCCGCGGTCTGGCCACGGACCCGGACTTTATTCTGCTCGATGAGCCCTTCGCCGGGGTCGACCCGATCTCCGTGAACGACATCAAGAGCATCATCCGCCATCTCAAGGACCGCGGCATCGGCGTGCTGATCACCGACCACAACGTCCGCGAGACCCTGGATATCTGCGACACCGCCTATATCGTCAGCACCGGCCATATCATCGCCGACGGCGACGCCGACACCATTCTCGGCAACCAGCAGGTGCGCGACGTCTACCTGGGCGCCGATTTCCGGCTCTAGTGGCGACAAAAGCGGCGGCGGGCGCCGCCGCGCCTTGCGCACCGCCCAAACCCTTGCATATAGTGGACGCCTTCCCGCCGCATCGCCCTACACCCTTCCGCCGGACAACACAATAGCTGGCATGATTATTGCTTAATTTCGATTGATGCTGCTATGCTCCAACCCTCGGGATCGAGCAACCAGACACGCAGCATGAAACCCTCCTTACAGCTTCAAATCGGCCAGCAGCTGACCATGACGCCCCAGCTGCAGCAGGCAATCCGCCTGCTGCAGCTGTCGACGCTGGACCTGCGCCTGGAGATCCAGCAGGCGGTGGAGACCAACCCACTGCTGGAAATTGAGGAAGGCGCCGAGGATTTCAGCGCCGATGACGGCGAGTACGACGCCGACGCGGACCTGGACGTGGAGCGCAGCGACGCCCTGGAAGACCTGGTGGACGGCCCGGTGGAGACCGACAGCGACTGGGACGACCTCTACGTGGGCCAGAGCAGCCCCGGCGGCGAAAGCGAGGACGCCGACGCCTGGCAGCAGCGCCACGCCAACCCGGACACCCTGATCAGCCACATGGAGTGGCAGCTCAACCTGACGCCGATGAGCGACCGGGACCGGGTGATCGCGCAGATCATCATTGAAGCCCTGGACGAGCGCGGCTTCGTCACCGTGCCCCTGGAAGACCTGGTCACCACCGCCCATAACGAAATCGCCGACCCGGACGACCCGGTGGAAGACGATGAAGTGGTGGCGGTGCTGCACCGGCTGCAACAGTTTGACCCGGTCGGCGTGGCCAGCCACGACCTGGCCGAGTGCCTGGGCGTGCAGCTGGCCCAGCTGCCCGAGGACACTCCGCATCTGGACCACGCCCGCGCGGTGCTGGCGCACCAGACGCTGCTGGAAAAACACGATTACGCCGGCCTGCGGCGCGCCCTGGGCGCCACCGAGGAGGCCCTGCTCGCGGCCATGGCCCTGCTGCGCGGCCTGGACCCGGCCCCGGGCCAGCAGATCGGCGGCGAGAGCGCCGATTACGCAGTCCCCGACGTGGTGGTCAGCGCCCACAAGGGCGGCTGGCGGGTGGCGCTCAACGAGGCGGTGCTGCCGCGCGTCAACCTCCACGCCCAGTACGCCCAGATGGCCCGCCAGGTCGGCGGCGAGGACGGCCAGTACCTGCGTAACTGCATGCAGGAGGCCAAATGGTTCCTGAAAAGCCTGCAAAGCCGCCACGACACCCTGCTGAAAGTGGCCAGCCGCATCGTCGAGGTGCAGCAGGACTTCTTCAACTACGGTGAAGAGGCGATGAAACCGCTGGTCCTGGCGGACATCGCCGAGGCCGTGGGCATGCACGAGTCCACCATCAGTCGGGTCACCAACCAGAAATTCATGCTCACGCCCAAGGGCGTGTTCGAGCTGAAATATTTCTTCTCAAGTCACGTCGACACGGACGGCGGCGGTGAGTGTTCCTCCACCGCCATTCGTGCCATCATTAAGAAGCTGGTCGCCGCCGAGAGTCCTCGCAAGCCGCTCAGCGACAACAAGCTGGCGAGCTTGCTGAATGATCAGGGGATCAAGGTGGCGCGCCGCACGGTCGCCAAATATCGCGAGGCGATGCGCATCCCGTCCTCGAGCGCCCGCAAGCGTTTGGTGTAGGCGCGCGGAGGATGGGTCTTAACGAGGTATAGGAGCCAGCCATGCAAATAAACATCAGTGGTCACCACCTGGATATCACCGACGCCCTGCGTGACTATGTGGACGAAAAGTTCGCCAAACTGGAGCGCCATTTCGATCAGATCACCAGCATTCAGGTGATCCTGTCTCCGGAGCCCAAATCCCACAAGGCCGAATCCACCATCCACATCTCCGGCGCCGACGTGTTCGCCACCGCCCACGCGGACGACATGTACGCGGCCATTGATGCGCTGACCAACAAGCTGGACCGGCAAATCCTCAAACACAAAGAGAAGACGGTGGACCGTAAACACGGTCATTAACCCTATGCGAGTACGTGAATTGCTCAGCGAAGACCGCACCTATAACGACGTGTCGGTCACCAGTAAAAAACGGTTGCTCGATCAGATCGCCCAGCTGGCCGCGGCCAGCTGCGGCGGCCTCAACGAGCAGGAAGTGTTCGACGCCCTGGTGGCCCGGGAAAAACTCGGGTCCACCGGCATCGGCGAGGGCATCGCCATTCCCCACTGCCGGCTGGGCCACTGCGAGGGCGCGGTGGGCCTGCTGTTGAAGCTGGAAGACGCGGTGGACTTCGACGCCGTCGACGGGCGCCCGGTGGATCTGGTGTTCGTGCTGCTGGTGCCGGAGCAGAACCCGGAACAGCACCTCAAGACACTCAGCCACCTGGCCAGCCTGTTCAACGACGATGACTACCGCAGCGACCTGCGACGGGCCCACAGCAACCAGCAGTTGTTCCAGGTGGCGGTGGAATCGGAAGCGGAACTACGCCTCGCGTCCTAGCCCTTACCGGTTGCCCCCTTATGAAGCTCACCATTCTCAGCGGCCGCTCCGGGTCGGGTAAAACCACCGCCCTGCAGGCCCTGGAGGACCACGGTTACTATTGCGTGGACAATCTGCCCCTGGGGCTGTTGCCCACCCTCACGGAACAGCTCGACACCGAGGAACACGCCCCCGAGCGGGTGGCGGTGGGCGTGGACGCGCGCAACCTGCCCCGCCAGCTGCTGGCGTTCAAAAGCATCATCAAGGCACTGAAAAACCAGCAGGTGGAGACCGAGGTGATCTTCCTCGACGCCGACCCGGGCACCCTGCTGGAGCGCTTCAGCGCCACCCGCCGCCGCCACCCGCTCAGCGACGACGACCGCACCCTGGCCGACGCGATTGAGTACGAAGCGCACCTGCTGGCCGACATCCGCATGCTCGCCGATCTGGTGATCGACACCAGCAGCCTGGACGTGCACACGCTGCGCAACCTGATCCGGCAAAGGGTGGCCCGCCGCGACGTCAATCTGTCGCTGCTGATCGAATCCTTCGGCTATAAAAACGGCCTGCCCCGCGACGCCGACCTGGTGTTCGACGTGCGCGCCCTGCCCAACCCGCACTGGCACAACGAGCTGCGGCCGCTGACCGGTCGCGACGAGCGCATCGCCGAATTCCTGCGCGGGCACCCGGAGAGCGAGCTGATGCTGGAAGACATTTTCCACTTTCTGAACCGCTGGCTGCCCACCTACGCGGCCAACGACCGCAGCTATGTGACGGTGGCCGTGGGCTGCACCGGCGGCCGTCACCGTTCGGTCTATATCACCGAGCAGCTGGCCCACCGGCTGCGTAACCAGGGCGTGCCCTTGCACGTTCGCCACCGGGAGCTGGATGGATGATTGAACAGGACCTGGCCATCACCAACAAGCTGGGCCTGCACGCACGCGCCGCCGCCAAGGTGGTCAGCGTGGCTTCGCGCTACAGCTGCAGTATTCAGGTGATTCACGGAGAACGCCGCATCGACGCCAAGAGCATCATGGGGCTGCTCACGCTGGGCGCCGCCAAAGGCACCACCCTGCGGGTGTGCGTGGACGGCGAGGACGAACAACCGGCCATGGACGAACTCACCGATCTGTTCCAGCGCAAGTTCGACGAAGGCGAGTAGGCCGCTTTTTTAAAGCTTTGATCCTCCGGTAATGCGCGGTGGTGTAAACTGGCGCGCCTAAGGAGGGAACCATGACCGCAGAACAAACCCGCCACCGCCGAAATCTGAAAACGGTCAACCGTGCCCTGGCCAGCGGCACCTTTTCGGAAGTGCGGCAGGTGCTCAACAACCTGCCCGGCGCCGAAGCCGCGCACCTGATCGAGTCCTCCCCGCCCCGCGAACGCGAAATCCTCTGGCAGCTGCTCAACCAGGAGCAGGAAACCGAGGTGCTGCAGTATCTCGGCGAGGAAGTGCGCGTGGAGCTGCTGCGCGACCTGCCCACCGAAGAGCTGGTGGAGCTGATCGAGGACCTCGACACCGACGATCTGGCCGACCTCCTTCAAGAACTGCCGGAACAGGTCACCAGCCGCGTGCTGGCCGGCCTGGACGCGCAGAACCGGGAACGCCTGGAACAGGTGATGAACTACCCGGAGGACACCGCCGGCGGCCTGATGAACACGGACGTGATCACGGTGCGCCCGGAGATCACCTTCAGCGTGGTGCAGCGCTATCTGCGACGCCTGGGCGATATCCCCAAGACCACCGACAACCTGCTGGTGGTCAACCGCAAGAACCAGTTCGTCGGCGTGCTGCCGCTGACCCGCGTGCTGATATCCGACCCCGGCACCTCGGTGCGCGAAGCGATGATCACCGATGTAGAAGCGATCCCCGCCACCCAGGACGCCCACGAAGTGGCCAAGCTGTTCGAACGGCTGGACCTGGTGACCGCCCCGGTGGTGGACGACAACGGCATGCTGGTGGGCCGGATCACCATTGACGACGTGGTCGACGTGATCATGGAAGAAGCCGAGCACTCGCTGATGGGCATGGCCGGCCTGGACGAGGACGAAGACACCTTCGGCTCGGTCTGGCACACGGTGCGCCGCCGGGCGCTGTGGCTGGGCATCAACCTGCTCACCGCCCTGGCCGCCTCGGCGGTGATCAGCCTGTTCGAGGATACCCTGGAGAAAGTGGTGGCCCTGGCGGTGCTGATGCCGATCGTCGCCAGCATGGGCGGCATCGCCGGCAGCCAGACCCTGACCCTGGTGATCCGCGCCATGGCGCTGGGACAGGTGCAGGCGGGCAACACCCGCTATCTGCTCACCAAGGAACTGGCGGTGGGCGCGCTCAACGGCCTGCTCTGGGCGCTGGTGATCGGCGCCACCGCCGCGCTCTGGTTCGACGACCCGAGCCTGGGCGTGATCATCGGCTGCGCCATGATCCTCAACCTGGTGGTGGCCGCCGGCGCCGGCGCCCTGATCCCGATGGTGATGAAACGGATGGGCATCGACCCGGCCCTGGCCGGGTCGGTGGTGCTGACCACCGTCACCGACATCGTCGGCTTCATGGCCTTCCTCGGTCTCGCCACCCTGCTCTACGCCAACCTGGTGGTCTAAGCGAGTTCGGGCGTCGCTTCCGGCTCATCATCCGCGCCGAAGATATCCCGGAACGAGGCGTACACCGACACCGTCAGCACCGCCATCAGGAACAGGCCCAGCACCAGCGCCAGCAGGCTCAGCAGCACCATGGCCAGCGCCCCGGAGACACCCGGGCCCAGCAGGGTGCTGGTCAGCACGAACAGCAGCGCGAGCGCGCCGCCCACCGCCAGCATCACCAGCAATACCACCAGGCTGTACCAGAGCATCGGCGCCCAGTTCTTGAGCACCGCGATCAGGCTTTCCCCCAGCGCCTGGAAGCCGTTGCGCCCGCCGAAGTACACCAGCGGCGCCTGGAACCAGATCAGCGCCATATAGGGCAGCGACAGTGCCGTCACCAGCAAGCCGGTGAGCGCCATCTTTGCGCCGTCCAGACCGGCGCTGATCTCCGGCACCGGCTCCAGGGCGTTGCCGAAGGCGGAGCTGAAGAAGGCGGCGATATCCGGGCCGAACGCCACCCACACCAGGGCCGCCATCAGCGCGGTGAAGCCGATCTGCAGCAGCAGCTGCATCAGCCCGGCGAGAAACAACGCCCCGGTGCGGTTGGAAAAGCCGGCGAACAGATCGCCGAACTCGAAGTCGTCGTCGCCCCAGCGCCGCCAGGCAAGATGGAACAGCCCCGCCGCCAGCACCGGCGAAAACAGGGTCGGCACGAAGCTGCCCAACACCGGCACGAACAGGCTCAACAGGCTGATGCCCAAAATCACCGCGAAGAACACCAGCACGGCCAGGCACCAGAGCACCCAGTTGGTGGCCACCAGCGACCAGGCCCGCTTCCACCACAGCCAGCCGTGCCCCACCGGACGGCGGCGGGCGCGGCCCACCGTCGCCTCGCCGGGGCGCGGCGTCTCCAGCAACGCCGCTTGTGGCCCCTGGTAGGGGTTATTCGGCTCCATGTTCGGCACCGTCGGCGGGGCTGGTAAGCACCTGCCGGAACGACACATAGTAAGCGCCGGCCAGAATCGGCATCACGAACAGCAGGCCCAGCAGCAGCGGCAGGGCCGCCACCATGATGATCAGCATCACCACGATGCCGTACACGATCATCGGCAGCAGGTTCTTCATGCAGGCGCGGAAGCTGACCCCCATGGCGCCGCCCAGCCCCATGCCGCCCAGCATGATCAGCGGCACGGCGAAGTAGAACAGGAACATCACCAGGGTGAACACGATCAGGAACAGCGGCAGCATGATCGCCATCATCACACCCATGCCGCTGCTCATCGCCTGCGGGTCCATGGACTGCAGCGACATGGAGCCGCCCATGAAAATCGCCATCAGACCGCCGACCACCAGCAAGGCGCCCAGGTAGACGCCGATCTGCACCAGCGCCAGCAGCAGCAACGGCCCGGTGCGCTCGGAAAAGCCGGCGAACAGATCGCCGAAATCGGAGCGCCCGTCGGTGGCGATACGGTGGAACAGCTTCACCAGCCCGGCGTACAGCAGGGTGGTGATAAAGGGCTGCGCCAGAGGCCCCAGGAACGGGATCAACTGCAGCCCCATGGTGATCACCATCACCAGCACCAGGGCGCCGATCACCACGCCCCAGTGGCCACTGAGCATTCTCATCCCCTCACCGAGCCAGCCCAGCGCCTGGCCCACGGTGACTTTGTGCGGACCGCCCAGCGTAAAGGTCCCCTCGCCTTGCGGGCTGGTCACGTTGGTTTCCGGTCCTTGGTAAGGATTCACTTCCGTCATGAATATTCCCCTGAGTTTCAAACGAATTAACAACCAATAGAAAAAATGGCGGGTGACGCCGCCGGCGACCTCAGGCGCCGGCGATTTTCATCGGGCTCAGCAACAGCGAGCCGCACGCGATATTGCCGCGGCGGTCCACGTCCGTGCCACTGCCCTGGATGCCGGCGAACATCTCCCCCAGATTCCCGGCAATGGTAAACTCCTGAAGCGGTTTGCGTATGACACCGTTCTCAATCCAGAAACCCGAGGCGCCCCGGGAGTAATCACCGGTGACCAGATTAACGCCCTGGCCCATCACCTCGGTGACCAGAATGCCCCGGTCGATGCGCCGCACCAGGGCGTCGAAATCCTCGCCGGTATCCGAGATCGACAGGTTGTGCACGCCGCTGCCGTTGCCGGTGGGCGCCATGTCGAGCCGGCGGGCGGCGTACAGGCCCAGCGCGTAGCGGCGCAGCACCCCGTCTTCCACGAACGCCTGGTCCCGCGTCGCCAGACCGTCGCCGTCGAACGGCGCCGAGCCGTTGGCGCCCGGCAGCAGCGGTTGCTCGCGCACATCGATGCCTTGCGGGAACAGCCGCTCGCCGAGCCGGTCGCGCAGAAACGAGGCGCGCCGGTAGAGGCTGCCGCCGCTGATCGCGGAGATAAAATGGCCAAGCAGGCCGGCGGCGATCTCCGGCGCCAGCAGCACCGGCAATTCGGCGGTGTCGGGGATTTCCGCGCCCAGCCGCGCCAGCGTGCGCTCGCGGGCCCGCTCACCGACCTGCTCGGCGGAGGCCAGCGAATCCGCGCGGCGGCCGGCGTCGTACCAGAAATTGCGCTGCATGCCCTGGTCGTCCTCGGCCACCACCGCGCAACTGCGCGAGTGCATGGTGCCGGCGTAGCCCTGAAGGAAGCCGGCACTGGTGCCCAGCACCCGCAGGCTGCTGCCGGTGGACACCGAGGCGCCCTCGGAATTGACGATGCGCTCGTCGTCGCGGGCCACCGCTTCGCAGCGCAGGGCGTCGTCGATGGCCTGCTCGGTGCTCAGCGCCCAGGGATGGTACAGGTCCAGGTCCGGTATCCGGTCGGCCAGCTGCTCGGGGCTGGCGATGCCGGCGTACTTGTCCTCTTCGGTGTGACGGGCGATGGCGCAGGCGGCGGCCACCGCGTCGCGCAGGCTCTGCGGGCTGTCGTCGGAGGTGGACGCCTGACCCTTGCGCTGGCCGAAGAACACCGTCACCGCCAGGCCCCGGTCGCGGTGAAATTCCACCGTTTCCACTTCGCCCAGACGGACGTCCACGGACAACCCCTGGGCCAGGCTCAGCTGGGCTTCGGCGGCGCTGGCGCCCTGGCGTTTCGCCTCTTCCAGCACCTGTGCCACGGTGTCGCGGGCGGCCCCCAGATGCTGCGGGCCGAGATTCGCTGTCACGCTGGCGTTTTCGGACATAAAATACGTTTTCCATTCAATGCATTATTGGAAGCGCTGCTTCCCTGGAATCATGACCGAGTATAACGATACCCCCGCCAGCAAAACACGCCGCAAGCAGGATATGCAGGCACTCCAGGAAGTGGGCTTGACCCTGATGGGCCTGAAACCGGAGCAGCGCGCCCGCCTGCCGCTCACCGACGGCCTCGAGAAAGCCCTCGACGAAGCGCGCCGCATCACCAACCTGGACGCCCGCCGGCGCCATGCGCTGTTCATCGGCCGCCTGATCTACGACGCCGACAGCGACGCCATCGTCAGCGCCGTGGAGGCCCTGCAGAACCCGCTGCGCCAGCAGCGCCTGCAACACTGGACCGAACAGATCGCCGCCTGCGACGGCCCCAAGGAGGCGGAGCCGGTGCTGCAGCAGGTGCTCACCGAATACCCGGAGGGGGATCGCCAGGCGCTGCGCAACCAGGCCCGCAACCTGATCAAGGCCCGGCCCGCCGACCCGGACGCCGCCGACGCCGACCAGCGCGCCCGCTTCAAGCGCGAGCGCAAACGCTTCCAGAGCCTGCTCAACGACCTCGAAAAGAACGCGCCGCTGTACTAATTGTGGGAGCGGGCCCAGCCCGCGAAAGGGAGCGAAGCTCCCGGCAGGATGCCAGAGACTCCTCTAAGGGCAGCACCATCAGCGTCTCTGGAATCCCGCCGGGTGCCTAGAGCCACCCTTTCGCTTGCAAGGCAAGCTCCCACAAGGCTGGCTAGCCCAGCGGTGGCATGAACTGGGCGAGGCGGGAAGAAGTCTGGCGCAGGTTCTCGCACAGGAGCCGGGCGATGTTCTCCATCAGCACGGCGGCGGCGCGCGGTTCCCGGCGGCGCAGCTGCTCGAAGCCCTTGCGGGTGAGCACCACCAGGGTAGTGTCCTCGGCGGCGCGCACCGTGGCGGAACGGGGCTGGTGATCCACCAGCGCCATTTCGCCGAGGGAATCGCCGGGGTTGAGATGGGCGATCACGGCCGCCCCACTGGCGTTTTGCGCCTTGAGGATGTCCAGGCGGCCGCGCACCACGAAACAGAGGAAGTCACTGCGGTCGCCCTCGCGGCAAACGGTGTCGCCGGCGGCGGCGCGGTTGACGAACACCAGCTTCTCCGCCACCGCCAGCTCGTCGGCGTTAAGACCGTCGAACAGGCGCATGCGCGCCAGGACTTCCGGCACCGACACCGGCATCAGGCCGTGCCGCCCACCGTCAACGCGTCCACCCGCAGGGTGGGCTGGCCGACGCCCACCGGCACCGACTGGCCGTCCTTGCCGCACACGCCGATGCCGGAATCCAGCGCCAGGTCGTTGCCGACCATGGAGATGCGGTTCATCACTTCCGCGCCGCTGCCGATCAGGGTGGCGCCCTTCACCGGGCAGACGATCTTGCCCTTCTCCACCAGGTAGGCCTCGCTGGTGGAGAACACGAAGCGCCCGGAGGTGATGTCCACCTGGCCACCGCCGAAGTTCACCGCGTAGATGCCCCGGTCCAGGCTGGCGAGAATCTCTTCCGGGTCGGATTCGCCGGGCAGCATGTAGGTGTTGGTCATGCGCGGCATGGGCAGGTGGGCGTAGGATTCGCGGCGGCCGTTGCCGGTGGGCGCCACGCCCATCAGGCGGGCGTTGGTCTTGTCCTGCATGTGGCCGACCAGCTCGCCGTTCTCGATCAGGGTGTTGTAGCCGCCCGGGGTGCCTTCGTCGTCGACGGTGAGCGAGCCGCGCCGGTCCGGCAGGGTGCCGTCGTCGACCACGGTGCACAGGCTGGACGCCACCTGCTGGCCCATCATCTTGGCGAACATGGAGGTGCCCTTGCGGTTGAAGTCGCCCTCCAGGCCGTGGCCCACCGCTTCGTGCAGCAGTACGCCGGGCCAGCCCGGACCCAGCACCACCGGCATGGTGCCCGCCGGCGCCGGTTCCGCGTCCAGGTTGAGCAGCGCCTGGCGCACCGCGTCGCGGGTCCAGGTTTCCAGCCGGCCGTCCTGGCGCAGCCAGTCGTAGGCCACCCGGCCACCGCCGCCGGCGCTGCCGCGCTCGCGGCGGCCGCCCCGTTCCGCGATCACGGAAATATTGAAGCGGATCAGCGGCCGCACGTCCGCCGCCAGGGTGCCGTCGGTGGCAGCCACCAACACCACGTCCTGCTCGCCGCTCAAACTGACGGTGACTTCCTTCACCGCCGGGTCCAGGGAGCGGGCCAGGCGGTCCATCTCCTGCAGCAGCGCCACTTTCATCTCGCTGCTCCAGCCGGGCAGCGGATCCAGCGCCGGATAACGGGCGGGCATGGTCTTGGCGGCGCCGATGCGCACCGATTGATCCTTGCCCTGCCGGCCGATGGCGGCGGCGGCGCTGCCCGCCTGGGTGAGCGCGTCCAGGGAGATGTCGTCGCTGTAGGCGAAACCGGTCTTGTCGCCGCTGACCAGACGCACCCCGGCGCCGCGCTCCAGATTGAAGCTGGCGTCGCGCACCAGGCCGTCCTCGAGAATCCAGGCCTCGTGGCGGCTGTGCTGGAAGTAGACGTCGGCGTAGTCGGCGCGCCCGGCCAGCTTGCCGCCCAGCAGGCTCTGCAGCTGGTCGGTGCCCAGTTGGGCCGGGGCCAGCAGAATGTCCGAGGCCAGGGAAAGCCGTTCGCTGTCGGAGGTCCGTTGGTTAGAGATCATAAGGACCGTTCACCTTGAATCGTTGATGGGTGTGCACCGGCAGGCCGGAGCGTACTTGATCGAGCACGGCGGGGTCGACGGTGCCGAACACCACGCCGGGGCGGTCCGCCTGGTCGCCTTCGGCGCCGGCCACCACCCGGCCCCAGGGGTCCACCAGCATGGAATGGCCGAAGCTGGCGCGGGTCTCGCTGTGCCGGCCGCACTGGTTGGCGCCCAGCACGTAGCAGCCGTTCTGCACCGCGCAGGCGCGCAATAACAATGCCCAGTGCGCGGCGCCGGTGGTGGCGGTGAAGGCGCTGGGATAAACGATAAGACCGGCGCCCCGGTCCGCCAGCACCCGCGCGTGCAGCGGAAAACGCAAGTCGTAGCAGATCGCCAGGCCCACCTGCAGGCCGGCGGCGGTGGCCACCACCGCCTGCTCGCCAGGCTCGAACACGTCCGATTCCCGGTAACGGCCCTGGCGGTCGCTCACGTCCGCGTCGAACAGATGCAGTTTGTCATAGAGAGCGGTGATCTCGCCGTCAGGGCCGGCCAGCACGCTGCGAGTGCGCACCCGGGGCGCCGGCACCGGTTCGCCGCCGGGCCGGGTCAACGCCGGGATGCTGCCGCCGATCACCCACAGGCCGAGGGTCCGGGCGCGCTCGATCAGCCAGCCGCACAGCTCGCCGTAGCGCTCGCCCAGGGCGCGGTAGTCGACGCCGTAGCCGGCGAAGTTCTCCGGCAGCACCGCCAGCTCGGCGCCGCCCTCGGCGGCGCGGGCCAGGGCCTCGCCGGCGGCGCGCAGGTTGGCGTCGGTGTCGGCGCCGCTGGTCATCTGCACGGCGGCCACGCGACAACGCGCCGTTGCGTCCTGCTTGTTACTCAAGAAAGCCCTCCGTCTCCTTCACCTGGGGATCCTGCCAGGGGCCGGATACCTGGTATGTGATGGTGGTGGTTTTATCCAGCTTATCACCCCAAAGGCGTTCCACCACAAAGATACCGGCGCACACCGCCGGCCCGGCGATGCAGCCGGCGTAGAGGTTACTGGACAGCGGCAGCGTCATGGCCACTTCCTGATTGAGGGTCTGCGCGGCCAGATCGGCCTGGCCGTTGATCTCGAAGGCGGCGGACGGCGATTCGATGGACACGTCGCGGGCGGTGAGCGCGGCGCCGTCGAACACGAAGTCGCCTTTGATCGAATCGCAGCTCAGCCCGTCCTGGTAGAGGTCGGAGAAATCCAGACGCAGCCGGCGCTGGATGTTGGCCACGTTAAGCACCCCCAGCACGCGCAGCACCGAGGTGCGCTTTTGCGGATCGGGAATCAGGCACTCGCCGATGTCGAGCCGGGCGTCGCCGGTCAGGGCCAGATAGTCCGGGCTCAGCGGCCAGTCCGGCCAGGACAGATCCAGGGTGGCGCGGGCGTCGTCGCTTTCCAGCAACACCGGCAGGCCCCAGGCGGTGAGGGTGTCCTTGAGATCGCCCGAGACCACACTGCCCTGGTAGCGGGTGCGCTGGCTGCCCGCTCCGGTCTCGGTCCAGGTGAGGTTGCCGTCCACCTGGACGCCACGCCATTCGCCGCGCAGGGCCTCGGCGCGCGCGCCGCCGTCCACCGGGCGGATGCGGGTGGACCAGTCGCCCAGCACTTCGCGCCCGATGCGGGCGTCGGTAAGGGTCACGTCCATCACCGGTACGTCCGTGGGCGACGGGCGCCGGCCGTTGTCGCCCGCCTCGCCGTCGGCGCCACCGGTGAGCGGATTATCCGGCAGCCGCAGCCGGCTGATGGACAGCGTCATCGGCCGGTCGCCCCGGGGCCGGTAGTTGGCGGGCAGGCGCAGCGTGCCGGCCAGAGCCGGCGCCGCCATATTGAATTCCCAGCCGCTCTGGTGGGGCGCGGCGATAAACCGGGCGTCGGACAGGGCCACGCCGAACAGGTCCAGATCGGCCACCGTGACCGCCACGCGGCGGACCAACGACGGCGACACGGGGCCACCGTCGCCCTGCCCGCCGCCTTTGTTCAGGCCCTGCACGAAGTCCAGCCAGTCGGCGGCCCTGGCGCGCTCCGCCCGGCCTTCGATCACCAGCCCCCGCTCGGGCAGCGCCGGCGGCGCCACGCCGCCCAGGCCCAGGGCGCCGGCGAAGTTGTCGCCGGTGCGGAAGCGGCCGCGCGCCACCTCGCCATAGTCGACGCTCAGGCTCTGCTCGCGGCCGGCGCGCCACACCAGCCGGCTGCCGCGCACGCTGCCGGCGCTTTTGCCCAGGGGCGTGGGGGCGTCCACCTTGACCCCTTCCAGGGTGGAACGCGCCTCCACGCGCAGCGGCATGCCCCGCCAGGGCATGCCCAGGTCCAGCTCCAGCGGCAACCGGCCGCTCACCGGCACCGGCCAGTCCATCCCCGACCAGTCGCGCAGCCGCGCCACCGGCAAGGCGCCGGTGAGCTGCATCTGGCTGTCCGGCCCCCGCGTCAGCCAGGAGCCGGTGAAGCGGCCGCCCAACGCCTTGCCCTCCAGGCGGGGCATGTTGATGCCTTCGCGCAGGTGGAAATAGACCGGCGCGGTGACATCGGTGACGGTGAGATCCAGAGACTCATTGGCCAGCGTGACGCCGTCGCCCCGGCCGTCGACTATCACCATCGGCTCGCTGCCGTTTTTGGTGAGCGGCAGATCCAGCAGCAGGTGCCCGCCCACCTGGCCGGCGCGGAACCGCCAGTCAAGCAGCCCGTCGGGCAGCTGCCCGGCGAGCGGCGTGTCGTGGAAAACACGGTCCAGATCGGTGGCCGGGCCCTGCACCTGCCCCTGGATCACCAGGTGCCGGCGCGAGGGGTCGTCCACCGCCGGCAGGTCCACGGTGACCCGGCTCAGTTCGCTGTCGAACAGGCGTCCACCGGCGACCTGGCCGCTGACTTCGCGGCCGTCGATCAGCACGTCCGCCTGAATGCCGGTGGCCACCGGCCAGTCGGGCAGGAAGGACAGGGCCATATCCCGGCCCTGGAAGCGCATCTGGAAGGTGCGGTCCTGCTGCCGTTGCGGGTCGATTTTAATCGGCCCCCGGTAGAGGAATCGGCCTTCGTCCAGTTGCCCGCCACGGAACGCCTGGGCCAGCCATTCACTGAGCGGGTCGGGCAGCCTTTCCATGGGAATGTAGTGCGCCGCCCGCGCCGCGTCGCCGTCGTGCAGGTCGGCGAGCAGGCGCAGCTCCGGCACCGGCAGGCCGTCGCCGCCCTCCAGCCGGAACATGGCGACGCCCCGGGCGTCGGCGTTGGCGGCCATCAGGGTGCCGGTCTCCACCGACCAGCGGCCGGCGTCGCTGAACCAGCGCAGCACGCCGTTGAACCGGGTGCTCAGGGGGTGATCGTAGAGCCGGGGCACGGTGAGCTGCAGCGGGTCGCCGTTGACGCGCGCCACGCCGTGGCGGGGGCCGCCGGCCACCCAGCCGTTCAGGCCGCGGGCGCCGGGCACCCGGTCCAGGGCGTCGGCGGCGAGGCCGGCGAAACGGGCCTGGATGGCGTCCACGCGGCCTTCCACGCCGGCCAGATAGAGCTGCTGCAGCACGCCCCGGGGCTGATGCTCGCGCAACCGGGCGCGGATGGTGCCCAGCCCCTCGGGCAGCACGAACGGCCACTCCGACAGTTGCCGGCTGAGCGCGTGGATCGCCAGGTCCTCGCCCTGGAAACGCCAGTGCGCGCCGCCTTCGGCGATCCGCCAACGGAGCGCCACCGGGCCCGGAGCCACCGCGCCGGCCGGCGTCTGGCCGCTCAGCGAGGTCACCGACAACTGGCCGTCGCCGTTGGGCCGCCGGCTCAGCTGGGCGTCCAGATTGATATCGGTGAGCGGCCACGGCTGGTCGCCGTCGGTAAGGGTGACGGACGGCGCGCCCAGGCGCACCTGGGCGGAGCGCACCTGGCCGCCGGAGATGGCGGTCCAGGCGCGCACCCGGCCGTCCAGCCCGGCCAGATCCAGCGGCCAGTCCCGCGCTTCGGGCAGCCACTCGTGCAGGCGCTCGCCGTTGACGTCCAGATAGCCGCGCGCATTGAGCTGGTCCAGGCTCAGCGGGTCGCCGTCCACGCGCAGGCGGGCGTCCACCGAGAACGGCCGGTCGCGGGCTTCCACCCGCACCGACACCGCATGGCCGTCACCGCTGTTGTCCACGGCCAGGGTCAGGGAGGACGCCGCCAGCGGCGGCAGGCCCGGCCAGTCCAGCGAGAAGCGCGCGTCTTCCACCAGAATGCGCTGCTGCCGGTAGAGCGCGCGCAGGCTGTCGGCCGGGTCGCCCTGCTCCCGGTCCTGCAGCGCTTCCAGGCCGCGCAGGCGGATGCCGCCGTCCTCGCCCCGGACCAGGTGCACGTCCACGCCCTTGATGCGCAATTCCCGCAGGTAGAGGTCGCGGTGGAACAGGGTGGGCAGAATCGACACGCTGGCGGACACCTGGTCCAGGCGCAGCGCCGGCTCCCCTTCCGCGTGCGGCAGGGTCAGGCCGCGCACTTCGAAGCGCGGGGTGAGGCCGTCCATGCTGCCGTCCAGCTGCTCGATCACGATGGCGAAGCCGAGATGCTCCTCGAGCACCGCTTCCAGCTCCTGGCGGTAATCGGGCACCAGCAGCATCAATTGGCGCGCCACCACCACGTAGGCCGCCAGCAACAGCACCGGAATCGCCACCAGCCACCATAGCCGGCCACGCAGGGGGGATCTCCAGCGAGGGCTTTCGTTTTTCACCGTGGCCTCAGTCGATCAACAGGGTTGCCAGTAGGGCACGCCGGCCCATTCCAGGAGCGGCACCGTTTCTTCCAGGGGTAAGCCGACCACCCCACTGTAGCTGCCGCTCAGCGACGCCACCAGGGCCGCGCCCAGGCCCTGGATGCCGTAGGCACCGGCTTTATCGCGCCCTTCGCCGGTGGCCACGTAGGCGCGCAGGCGCTCATCGTCGAGCGCGCGCAGCCGGACCCGGGTCTCGGAGAGCGCCAGGCGCGGGGTGTCGCCGGCCATCACGCAGACCGCGGAGAGCACCCGGTGTTCCCGGTCCTGCAGGTCGCGGAGCATGGCCAGGGCCTGGTCGTCGTTGTCCGGTTTGCCCAATACCCGCTCGCCGAGTACCACCGCGGTGTCGGCGCCCAGCACCGGCTCCGGGCCGGGCGCGGCGGCCCGGCCGGCGGCGGCTTTTTCCCGCGCCATGCGGGCGACATAGTCGCGGGGGGCTTCGCCGGCGTGGACGGTTTCGTCAATGCCCGGTGCTTTCAGCACCGTGAAAGGCACGCCGATTTGCGCCAACAGTTCCGCCCGCCGGGGCGAGCCGGATGCGAGGTAAAGCATGGAGCGCTCCTTGGTTCCGGGGGCTCAACGGGGCCGCGCTGTCAGCGCACCAGAAAGCGGTGCTGGGTCCAGCGCAGCGCCGTGCACAGCGGCCGCCAGAGCACCGCGCTGGCGGCGGCGGAATAGAGAATCGTATAGGGAGGATACAGGGTCCGACCGACGGACTCCTGCACCAGGTAGGCGATCAGATTGGCGGAGCCCACCAGCAGGAACACCACGGCGCTTTGCTGCAGCAGCGGAAACACCCGCATGCGCTTGTAGGCGGCCAGCATGAAGTAGGCGCCGAAGGCGTAGGACAGGGCCCACTGGCCGAGGGTGGCGCCCACCAGCACGTCCAGGTAGAGCCCCACCAGAAAGCCCCACAGCACGCCGATGCGGTGCGGCAGCGACAGCACCCAGTACAGCAGCACCAGCAGCATCCATTCCGGGCGCACCCAGTCCAGCGTCTGGTTAAGGGGGATCACTTCCAGCAGGGCGGCGACCACGAAGGTCACCAGAATCACGCCGGTGCCGGCCGGCCGCTCGTTATTCATCATCGGGCAGCTCCTCGGGCGTCGTCTCATCGGAAGGCGACTCGGGGGCCACGTCCGGGATCGATACCGGTTCCATGGACTGCACCAGCAGCACATGGCTGACCCGGTCCAGGCGGGCGGTGGGGCGCGCCTCGATGTCGGCGAAGGCGGCGCCGGACTGGTGGCTCACGCGGCTCACCCGGGCCACCGGGTAGCCGCGCGGGTAGAGCTGGCCGAGGCCGGTGGACACCAGCAAGTCGCCCTCCTTGATGTCGGCGGTATCGGGCACGTACAGCAGCCGCAGCCGGCTGCCCTGCCCGGTGCCGGCCAGAATCGCGCGCACCCCGTTACGGTTCACCTGCACACTCATGGCGTGGCTGGCGTCGGTGATCAGCAGCACCCGCGCGGACAGCGGCCCGGCTTCCACCACCTGGCCGATCAGCCCCTGGGATTCCAGCACCGCCTGCCCCTGCAGCACGTCGTCCTGGCCGCCCTTGTTGATCACCAGCTCCTGGCGGTTGGGGTCCGGGTCGACGCCGATGATCTCCGCCACCAGCACCGACGCGTCCAGATTGGCGGAGGAGTTGAGCAATTCCCGCAGACGCACGTTTTCCGCCTGCAGCACCGCCAGACGCTGGACCTTCTGCTCCAGGATCAGCACCTGGCGCTCCAGGCGCTCGCGGGATTCCATCAGGTTGGAACGGGTTTCGGACAGGCGCCCCAGCCAGCGGGCGGAGTCCACCGGCAGGTGGGCCAGGTAATGGACCGGGGCGGTCAGATAGCCGACGCCGTAACGCAGCGGCTCCACCCACTTACTGCGCTGGTCCAGGGCCATCAGAACGACGGCCAGCACCAGCGCGATCAGCAGGCGGTAGGTGGGGTTGGCGGAATACATCTCGGGCGGACCGGGCGGGCCTTAGCCCATGGCCAGCATGTCCAGACCCTGGGTATCCATCAGCTCAAGGGCCTTGCCGCCGCCCCGCGCCACGCAGGTCAGCGGGTCGTCGGCGATGATCACCGGCAGGCCGGTTTCCTCGGTGAGCAGGCGGTCGATGTCGCGCAGCAGCGCGCCGCCGCCGGTCAGCACCAGGCCGCGCTCGGCGATGTCCGACGCCAGCTCCGGCGGCGAGGCTTCCAGCGCGTTCTTGACCGCGTTGACGATCACCGAGAGGGGGTCCTTGAGGGCTTCCAGGATCTCCTCGGAGTTGAGCGTGAACTGGCGCGGCACGCCCTCGGCCAGGTTACGGCCGCGCACGTCGATCTCGAGGATCTCGCCGCCCGGATAGGCGGTGCCGATCTCGTGCTTGATGCGCTCGGCGGTGGATTCGCCGATCAGCGAGCCGTATTCCTTGCGCACGAAGGCGACGATGGCCTCGTCGAAGCGGTCGCCGCCGGTGCGCACGGATTCGGAATAGACCACGCCATTGAGGGAGATCAGGGCGATTTCGGTGGTGCCGCCGCCGATATCCACGACCATGGAGCCGCGCGCCTCTTCCACCGGCAGGCCGGCGCCGATGGCGGCCGCCACCGGCTCTTCGATCAGATAGACGTCACGGGCCCCGGCGCCGAACGCGGAATCCTGGATCGCGCGGCGCTCCACCTGGGTGGATTTGCAGGGCACGCACACCAGCACCCGGGGCGCCGGCGGGAAGAAGCCGGTGTCGTGCACCTTCTTGATGAAGTACTGCAGCATCTTCTCGGTGACGTCGAAGTCCGCGATCACGCCGTCCTTCATCGGGCGGATGGCGGTGATATTGCCGGGGGTGCGCCCCAGCATCCGCTTGGCGTCGGCGCCCACGGCGGCGACGCTTTTCTGCGCGCCATGATGACGAATGGCCACCACCGAGGGCTCATCCAGTACGATACCGCGCCCGCGAACGTAAATAAGGGTGTTGGCGGTGCCAAGGTCGATGGAAAGATCGGTGGAGAACATCCCCCGAATGCGCTTAATCACGGACATCCTGGCCTGTTTCCTGAGGGTCGTGGAGAAAAGAGGGTGTTGCCGGCGGGCCTGTTCACGCCCTTGCAACAGAATGGCGCAACTCTAGCAACGGCGCCGGGTTTCGGCAAGCGAACCCGGTCCCATACGCTCTTCACGGTTTGTCCGCGCCCCGGTCTGTGGTAATTTTGCGCCCTTCCCAGCCTTTGCGGAGAACGCCCATGGCCATTGATTCCAAGGTGGTGGCGCGCGCGGCCCACCTGGCCCGCCTGCGGGTGGACGACAGCGAGACCGCGGAGCTGTCCGCCCGCCTTAACGACATCCTCGGCATGGTCGACCAGCTCCAGCAGGCGGACGTGGACCAGGTCGAACCCCTGGCCCACCCCCTCGAGGTCAGCCAGCCCCTGCGCGACGACCGGGTCACCGAACCGGACGTGCGCGACAAGGTCCTGCCTCTCGCGCCGGCCAGCGAGGACGGCTGTTTCCTGGTACCCCGAGTGATTGAGTAACCACATGCACGATAAAACACTGACCGAACTCAAAGCCGGCCTGCAAGCCGGGGACTTTTCCTCCCGGGAGCTCACCGAGCACTTCCTGGAGCGCATCAAACGGCACGACGGCGAGCTCAACAGCTTTATCACCGTCACCGAGGAGCAGGCCCTGCGGCAGGCGGACGCCGCCGACCAGGCGATCGCCGCCGGCGACCATCACCTGCTCACCGGCCTGCCGATCGCGCACAAGGATATTTTCTGCACCGAGGGCGTGCGCACCAGTTGCGGCTCGCGGATGCTGGATAATTTCATCGCCCCCTACACCGCCACGGCGGTGGAAAAAATGGCGGCCGAAGGCGCGGTGATGCTGGGCAAGACCAATATGGACGAATTCGCCATGGGCTCGTCCAACGAAACCAGCTTCTACGGCCCGGTGAAGAACCCCTGGGACACCGAGCGGGTGCCCGGCGGTTCGTCCGGCGGTGCCGCCGCCGGCCTGGCGGCGCGGCTGGCCCCCGGCGCCACCGGCACCGACACCGGCGGCTCGATCCGCCAGCCGGCGGCGCTGAACGGCGTCACCGGCCTCAAGCCCACCTACGGGCGGGTGTCCCGCTGGGGCATGATCGCCTTCGCCTCCAGTCTGGATCAGGCCGGCCCGCTGGGCCTGTCCGCCGCCGACTGCGCCCTGATGCTGCAGGCCATGGCCGGCCACGACGAGAAAGACTCCACCTGCCTGAATGAACCGGTGGACGATTACCTCGGTGCTCTGGATCAGAGCGTGGACGGCTTGAAAATCGGCGTGCCGGAAGAATTTTTCCCCGACAATCTGGACGGCGCGATCGCCGATAACGCCCGCGAAGCCATGCGCGAACTGGAAAAACAGGGCGCCAAGCTGGTCAAGCTGTCGCTGCCCAGCATCAAGCTGTCGGTGCCGGCCTACTATGTGATCGCGCCGGCGGAAGCCAGCTCCAACCTGTCGCGCTTCGACGGCGTGCGCTTCGGCTACCGCTGCGAGGATCCCAAGGATCTGGAAGACCTGTACAAGCGCTCCCGCTCGGAGGGCTTCGGCGCCGAGGTGAAGCGCCGCATCCTGGTGGGCACCTACGCGCTGTCCGCCGGCTACTACGACGCCTACTACAAGCGCGCACAGAAAGTACGCCGCCTGATCCGCGATGATTTCTCCCGCGCGTTCAAGGACGTGGATGTGATCATGGGCCCCACCTCGCCGGAAACCGCCTTCAAGCTGGGCGCCAAGGCGGACGACCCGGTCAACATGTACATGGCCGACGTCTTCACCATCGCCGTGAACCTGGCCGGCCTGCCGGCGCTGTCCATGCCCAGCGGCTTTATCAACGGTCTGCCCGCGGGCACCCAGGTGATCGGCAACTATTTCCAGGAAGGCCGCATACTGAACGTGGCGCACCGCTATCAAATGGCCACGGACTGGCATCAAAAGGCGCCGGGAGGTTTCGCATGAGCCATTCAGGAAACTGGGAAGTGGTGATCGGCCTGGAAGTGCACGTGCAGCTGGCCACCCAATCAAAAATCTTTTCCGGCACCAGCACGCAAACCGGCGACGAACCCAACCGGCACGCCAGCCTGATCGATCTGGGCATGCCCGGCACCCTGCCGGTGGTGAACAAGGAAGCGATCCGCAACGCCGTCCGTTTCGGCCTGGCGGTGAACGCGGACATCGCCCGCCGCTCGGTGTTCGAACGGAAAAATTATTTTTATCCGGACCTGCCCAAGGGCTACCAGACCACGCAGCTGGCGGAGCCCATCGTCGGCGCCGGTGAAGTGGAAATTCAGCTCGAGAGCGGGGACAAAAAGGTGGTGCGTATTCACCACGCGCACCTGGAAGAAGACGCCGGTAAGTCTTTGCACGAGGACTTTCATGGTCAAACCGGCATCGACCTTAACCGCGCCGGCACGCCGCTGATCGAAATTGTCTCGGAGCCGGACATGAGCGGCGCCGAGGACGCGGTGGCGTTCGCCCGCAAGCTGCACTCCATCGTCACGTCTCTGGGCATCTGCGACGGTGACATGTCCCAGGGCAACATGCGTTTCGACGTCAATATTTCCGTGCGCCGCCCCGGCGAGCCGCTCGGTACCCGCACCGAAACCAAGAACCTGAACTCGTTCCGCTTCATGGAAAAAGCCATCGCCCTGGAAGTGGCGCGGCAGATCGACGTGCTCGAGGACGGCGGCGAAATCGTTCAGGAAACGCGGCTCTATAACGGCGAGACCAACACCGCCCGCTCCATGCGCACCAAGGAAGACGCCAACGATTACCGCTACTTCCCGTGCCCGGACCTGTTGCCGGTGATGGTCAGCGAAGAGGACATCCAAACCCTGCGCGATGAGCTGCCGGAACTGCCGGACGCCCGCAAGGCGCGCTACATCGAGCAATACCAGCTGTCGGCCTACGACGCCGACCTGCTGTCCGGCTCCATCGCCACGGCGCGCTACTTCGAAACCGCCGCCGAGCACGGCGGCGACGCCAAGCTGGCCGCCAACTGGGTAATGGGCGAGCTGGCCGCCAAGCTCAACGCGGAAGACAAGGACATCGCCGACAGCCCGGTGTCCGCCGAGCATCTCGGTGAGCTGATCCAGCGTCTCAAGGACGGCACCATCAGTTCCAAGATCGCCAAACAGGTCTTTGAGGCCTGCTGGGGCGGCGAAGGCAGCCCGGACCAGATCATCGAGGCACGGGGCCTGAAGCAGATGAGCGACAGCGGCGAGCTGGAAAAAATCGTCGACCAGGTGATCGCCGACAGCCCCGCCCAGGTGGAGGACTACCGCAATTCCGACGACGCCAAGCGCAAAAAGAAAATCGGCTTCTTCGTCGGCCAGGTCATGAAGGCCACCCAGGGCAAGGCGAACCCGCAGCAGGTCAACCAACTGCTTCAAGAGAAGCTCTGAAAGGACGCCCATGACCGCCCCGACCCGCAATTTTCACGATCGTGTAACCCTGGCCATTGAAGGCCACATCGCCACGGTGTCACTGAACCGGCCCGACAAGTACAACGGGCTGGATCTGGAAATGATGCGGGGGCTGGTGGCCTGCGCCAAAACAATAAAGAAAAACCGTGACGTGCGGGTGGTGATTCTACGCGGTGAAGGCAAGGCGTTCTGCGCCGGGCTCGACTTCGCCACCGTTACCAAAACGCCGCTGAAAATGCTGCTGGCGTTCACCAAGTTCGGCGTCAAGAAAACCAACCTGTTCCAGCAGGCCTGCTGGGCCTGGCGGGAACTGCCGGTGCCGGTGATCGCGGTGCTGCACGGCTACTGCTACGGCGGCGGCCTGCAGCTGGCGTTGGCGGCGGATTTCCGCATCGCCACGCCGGACTGCGAGCTGTCGGTGATGGAAAGCAAATGGGGGCTGATCCCGGACATGACCGGAACCGTCACTTTGCGCGAATTAGTGCCCATGGATGTGGCCAAGGAACTGGCCATGACCGGCCGCCGTTTCGACGCCGTGGAAGCCAAGGCCCTGCACTTGGTCACGCAGGTGGCGGAACAGCCCGAACAGGCGGCGCGGGCCCTGGCCGACGCCATCCTGGCCCGTTCCCCGGATGCGGTCAGTGCCACCAAGGCGCTGTTTCACAGCACCCGCCACGCCGCCGAGGACCAGGCTTTCGATCAGGAATCCAGCCTGCAGTTCAAGCTGCTGCGCGGCCGCAATCAGGGCGAGGCCATGGCCGCCAACCTGAAAAAGCGCGAGCCCCGCTTCCGGCCCCGCCAGCGGGACTACTGACGCCCACCCCGTCGCCGCGCCGCACCCGGGTCATCAAGATGGCATAATCTCTGCTTAGCCTTTTCAACCCGCCGCAAGCCGTGGAAGTACGCAACGCATGATACCCCTGGGCGAACCGCTGGAAGGCCTGCCCGCTCTGGCCCGACACTACAAACAACTGGGCGACGCCGTGATCCGCGGCCTGCGCCAAACGCCACGGAGCCTGTCGCTGCCCGCCACCACCGACGCCCGCCGCGATGGCCTGGCCGCGCAGCGCCTGTACGTGGTGCGCGGCGGCACCCTGGCGGCCTGCTGCCAGGGGCGGCGCCTGCTGCTGTGGGACGAAGGCGACGTGATCGTCCCGGACCCGGACGACGGCGTCACCTTTCAGGCGGACGGCGCGGTGCTGCTGGCCGGCTATGATTTCGGCGACCTGCTCGAGGAGATCCTCGCCGTTCCGGAACGGGCGCGCCGCTGGAGCGAGTTGCTGATCACGCAGCAGGCGCTGCTGACCCGCTGCCTGGCCGCGCTGACGCCGGAGGAAAACCATACCGGCTCGCGCTTCGCCTATTTCCACCCCGGCGATCTGATACTGCGCCAGGGCGACCGCGCCGACGGCGTCTACAACCTGTTCGAGGGCGAAGCCGATGTGCTGGTCGACGACGTGGTGGTGGGCCGGGTCACCGAGGGCGAGCTGCTGGGCGCCATCGCGGTGCTCACCGGCGCGCCCCGTGGCGCCACCGTGCGCGCCCGCAGCCGCTGCGCGGCGATGCACATTCCCAGCGACGGTTTCCATCACCTGATCCGCGCCAAGCCGTCGCTGATCCACGGCCTGATGACCGACATGGCGCGTCAGATCACCGAACTGAACGCCCAGGTGGTGACGCTTTCCGGGAGAACGCCATGAAACTGGCCGGCGCCGACCTGAATTCGCTGCAGATTTTCTTCGCCGTGGTGGAAGCCAACGGCATCGCCAATGCCCAGGGGCCGCTCAACAAGGACGCCTCCACCATCAGCCGCGCGCTCAGCCAGCTGGAAAGCCGCCTGGGTGTGCGCCTGTGCGAGCGGGGCCGCCAGGGCTTCCGGCTCACCCCGGAAGGGGAAACCGTGCACCAGCAGGCGCTGCGGCTGTTCACCTCGCTGCGCGGCTTCGAACAGACCGTGGAGGGGCTGCGCGGCGTGGCCAGCGGGCAACTGCGGCTGGGCATTATCGACAACATCATCACCGACCCGAACTGTCCGCTGGTGCCGGCGCTGCGCGCCTTCCAGAGCCCGCCCCGCGATGAGGTGCGCCTGGGCCTGGAGGTGCTGGCCCCGGAAGAGA
Source organism: Alloalcanivorax sp. (assembly GCF_964221125.1). Lineage (NCBI taxonomy): Bacteria > Pseudomonadati > Pseudomonadota > Gammaproteobacteria > Oceanospirillales > Alcanivoracaceae > Alloalcanivorax > Alloalcanivorax sp. Next base: position 88,437 of record NZ_CAXPXK010000100.1, on the reverse strand, counting down.
TGGAGCGGCAGTTGCTGGAGAAACGGCTGGACCTGGCGATCAGCGTGTTTGAAAGCCGCCACGACCAGCTTCACTACCAGCCGCTCTATCAGGAAACCGACAACCTCTACGCCGCCGCCGACCACCCGATCGTCGGCGTGCCCGCCGGCCGGCGCCGCGACGTCCTGGCGAAAAGCCGCCTGGTGTCCCGGCGTTTTCTGCACGACCAGGAAATGGCGTTGCTCAATCTCGGCGAGCGCGAGCGCATTACCTTCACCGCCAACCTGGAAGCGATCGCCGTGCTGATTCTCAGCGGCGGCCACCTGGGCTTTTTGCCGGATCATTACGCCGCGCCCTGGGTGGCCCGCGGCGAGCTGGTCGCGCTGGACACCGAACGCCTGCGCCACGCCAGCGATCTGCAGGTGGCGATGCACCCGGACAGCGCCAGCCGGCCGGTTATCCAGGCGTTCGTCGAGGCACTGCTGGCGGCGGTGCGCACGTGAACCTGCACGCTCCGTCATGTTAGCCGGGCCGCCCGCTTTTTATGGTGGAGGCTCGCTTACACTTTCGGGAGATCGTCATGCACGTTAGCGCCAAGCGCCTGACCCGGGGCCCCGCCCTGCTGCTTACCCTGTTGCTCGTGGCCGTCACCGGCCCGACCCAGGCCCGCGAATCCTACAGCGTCGCCTGGACCCTGTACGCCGGCTCCATGCCCCTGGCCTACGCCGAGGAAAACGGCATCCTGGAGAAATGGGGCGACCGCTACGGCTTCGATCTGGAAGCGGTGCAGATGAACGATTACGTGGAAGCCATCACCCAGTTCTCCCTGGGCCAGTTCGACGCGGTGATCGCCATGTCGCTGGATGCGCTCACCATTCCCGCCGCCTCCGGCGTGGACACCACCGTGATCATGCCGCTGAGCACCTCCAACGGCAGCGACGGCATCGTGCTGCGCGGCAAGGACAAAAGCGTGGCCGACCTGGAGGGCACACGGATCAATCTGGTGGAGCTGTCCGGCTCCCACTACATGCTGGCCCGGGCTCTGCAGACCCAGGGCCTGAGCGAGCGGGACGTGACCGTGGTCAACACCTCGGACGCGGACATCGCCAGCGTGTTCGAGTCCTCGGATACCCAGGCCGTGGCCACCTGGAAGCCGCAGCTCAGCGAAATTCTCGCCCAGTACCCGGACACCACCCTGGTGTTCGATTCCTCGGACATCTACGGCGAGTTGCTGGACACCATGATCCTGCGCACCGAGGCAGTGCGGGATAACCCGGACCTGGGCCGCGCCATCGCCGGCGCCTGGTACGAAGCCGCCGCCCTGCTGGACCCGGAACACCCGCGCCACGACGCCCTGATGGCGTTCACCGCCGACACCCTCAACACGGACCTGGCCGGGGCCCGCAGCCAGCTGCGCACCATCGACTTCCTGGACCCGGAGCAAGCGCAAGCTCTGATTACCGGCGAAGAGTTCGTCGCCACGCAGAAGCAGATCACCGGCTTCGCGTTCGAGCACGGCCTGCTCGGCGAAGGGGTGCCCAGCGCCGGTTTCGTCGGCATCGAAAGCGGCACCGGCGCCGTCATCGGCAACGCGGATAACGTCAAACTGCGCTTCCCCACCACCTGGCTGGAAGAGGCCGAGGGGAGCGACCAATGAACAGCGTCTCCGCTCCGAAGATACCGCTGGACGCGTTCGACAGCAGCCGCTGCAGCGTGCCCTACCCCTGGCCGGTGGCCGGCCGGTGGCGCGCCGACGACACCGCGCTGCTGGCCATCGACATGCAGAAGGACTTTCTTGATCCGCGCGGCTACTTCGCCAGCCTCGGTGAATCGCTGGAACACACCCGGCGCAGCGTGGCGCCGGCCCGCAACGCCCTCGCGGCGGCCCGGGAACTGGGCCTGACGGTGGTCCATACCCGCGAGGGCCACCGCCGTGACCTGTCCGACCTGAACGACTGCAAGCGCCTGCGCGCGGCCCGCGCCGGCGCCGCCATCGGCAGCCCCGGGCCGCTCGGCCGGCTGCTGGTGCGCGACGAGGAAGGCTGGGATTTTATTGACGAGATGCGGCCGCTGGCCGGCGAGCCGGTGGTGGACAAGTGCGGCAACGGCGCTTTCTACGCCACCGACCTGGAGCAGATATTGCGCAGCCGGGGGATTCGCCATCTGCTGCTGCTCGGCGTCACCACCGACGTGTGCGTGTCCTCGACCATGCGTGAAGCCAATGATCGCGGGTTCGATTGTCTGCTGCTGGAAGATTGCTGCGGCGCCGCGCGCCCGGACCTGCATCAGGGAGTGCTGAACAGCCTGGAGCGGGAGGGCGGTATTTTCGGCGCCTACGCCGACAGCCGGGCTTTTTTTGAACAGTACCGGTCGGCCACCGGCGGCTAGCCGGCGCCGCACACCGGGCAGCCCGGGTCCTTCTTGAAGGCCACTTCGCGCCAGCCCAGGGTGCGGCCGTCGAAAACTCTCAGCACCGGCGCCACCGCGGTACCGGTGAGCAGATGAATGGCGAGCAGCGCCTGCAGGGTGCCCACGATGCCGACCACCGGGCCGAGGATGCCGGCTTCGCTGCAGGCCAGGTCGCCGTCGGTGCCGGTGCCGTACACGCAGGCGTAGCAGGCGCTGTCCGGACGGCGCAGATCAAATACCGCCAGCTGGCCGTCGAGACGGATGGCGGCGCCGCTCACCAGCGGTTTGCGGTGCGCCACACAAGCGGCATTGGCGGCCTGGCGGGTGGCGAAGTTGTCGCTGCAGTCGAGCACCAGATCGACGTCGGGCACGTGCCGGTCCAGCCACTCACGGTCGGCGCGGGCGGCGTGGGGCTCGACCAGCACGTCCGGGTTGAGCGCGCGCAGCTGCGCCGCCAGCGCCCCGGCCTTGCCCTCGCCCACCTGGTCGCCGCGAAAGGCGATCTGCCGGTGCAGGTTGCTGGCGTCCACCCGGTCATCGTCCACCAACAGCAACCGCCCCACCCCGGCGCCGGCCAGATAGAGCGCGGCGGGATTGGCCAGGCCGCCGCAACCCACCAGCAGCACGCTGGCGCCGGCCAGCGCCTGCTGGCCGTCGAGGTCGAATTCCTGAAGCAGCAGCTGCCGGCTGTAGCGCAGCAGTTGATCGTCGTTGAGGGCGTCGCCGTGGTAGTCAGACATGGCCCAAGGTTACCCTGTCGCGGCCTTCCAGGTCCTGCCGGGTGGTCACGTCCTGGAAACCCCGTTCGCCGAGCAAAGTGCGCACCGCGCCGCCCTGGTCGAAGCCGTGCTCGAGCACCAGCCAGCCGCCCGGCGCCAGGGTGTCGTGGGCCTGGGCGGCGATCACGCGCAGGTCGGCGAGGCCGTGATCGTTGGCGGCCAGCGCCGAGCGCGGCTCAAAGCGCAGGTCGCCCTGCTCCAGATGCGCGTCCTGCGGATCGATGTAGGGCGGGTTGCTGACGATCAGATCGAAGGGGCCGCCCAGGCCGTCGAGCCAGTCGCAGCACACCAGGCCGACGCGGGCGCCCAGGCGCTCGGCGTTGTCCCGCGCCACCGCCAGGGCCGGCCGGCTGGCGTCGGTGAGGGTCAGGCTCCAGGCCGGGCGTTCCAGCGCCAGGGTGACGCCGATGGCGCCGCTGCCGGTGCCCAGGTCCACCGCCCGCAATTCGCTCTCGGGGAGGGTTTCCAGCACCGCTTCCACCAGGGTTTCGGTGTCCGGGCGCGGGATCAGGGTGTGCGGGCTGACCAGAAACGGCCGGCCGAAGAATTCCCGCTCGCCGGTGAGGTGGGCCACCGGTTCGCCCTCGGCGCGGCGCCGCACCAGGGCCTGGAACACCCGCTGCTGGCTGTCGCTGAGGGTGCGCTCCGGCCAGGTGCGCAGGTAGGTGCGCGATTCACCGATCACGCGGCAAAGCAGCAGTTCCGCGTCCAGGCCCGGGCTGGGCGAAGCGGCCAGCTGTTCGCGGGCCTGGCGCAGGGCGTCGTCCAGTCGCACGGCGACCGCCTAGCCCTGCCCGTCGGCGAGGGCGGCGAGCTGGCCGGCCTGGTGCTCGGACAGCAAGGCACCAATCACTTCGTCCAGGTCGCCGGCGATGATCTCGTTGAGCCGGTACAGGGTCAGATTGATGCGGTGGTCGGTGAGCCGGCCCTGGGGGAAATTATAGGTGCGGATGCGTTCGGAGCGGTCCCCGGAGCCGACCATGGATTTGCGCTCGGCGGCCTGTTCGGCGTGGGCCGCGGTTTCGCGGGCGTCGAGCAGCCGCGCCTTGAGCAGCGACATGGCCTTGGCCTTGTTCTTGTGCTGGCTGCGCTCGTCCTGGCACTCCACCACCACGCCGGTGGGCAGGTGGGTCAGGCGCACCGCCGAATCGGTGGTGTTGACGTGCTGGCCGCCGGCGCCGGAGGAGCGGTAGGTATCGATGCGCAGATCCTCGTTGCGGATCTCAATGTCGCCGGCGTCCTCCGCCGCCGCCAACACCGCCACCGTGCAGGCCGAGGTGTGGATGCGGCCCTGGGACTCGGTGGCCGGCACCCGCTGCACCCGGTGGGCGCCGGACTCGAACTTGAGGCGCGAATAGACGTCGTCGCCGGACACCTGGGCGATCACTTCCTTATAGCCGCCGTGCTCGCCCTCGCTGGCGCTGACGATCTCCACTTTCCAGCCGCGCTGGTCGGCGTAGCGGGAGTACATCTTGAACAGATCGCCGGCGAACAGCGCTGCCTCGTCGCCGCCGGTGCCGGCGCGGATTTCCAGATAGACGTCGGCGCCGTCGCGGGGGTCGCGGGGCAACATCAGGCGCTGCAATTCTTCGTCCAGCTCGTCGATGCGCTGCTGGGCGTGGCGGGCTTCCTCGGCGCCCATCTCGCGCATTTCCGGGTCGCCGTCGTCGAGCAGGGCGCGGGCGCTTTCCAGTTCCTGTTCGCTGGCCCGGTAGGCGCGGTAGGCCTTCACCACCGCTTCCAGCTCGGCGTACTCCTTGGACAGGCTCCGGAATTGCTTCTGATCGGCAATAATATCCGGATCGGAAAGCAGGCCGCTGACCTCCTCGAACCGCTCCATCAGTTTTTCCAGTTTGCCGTTCAGCGATGCTTGCATGGGGTTCCCGCTATTCTTGATCGGATTCCTGATCGGATGGCTGATCGTCCAGGTTATCCTGGTCGAGCAGTATTTCCCGCGCCATGGCGAGCGCCTCGGCGCGGCCTTCGGCGGCCAGCCGGCGCAGGCCCACGCTCGGCTGGTGCAGCCATTTGTTGACCAGGCTGTGTTTGAAGCGGCGCAGCACCTGTTCCGGGTCGCCGCCCTTTTCCAACTGCGCCAGGGCCCGCTGCAGCTCCTGGTCGGCCAGCTCGGTGCCCTGGCGCCGGTAGTCACGCAGCACCCCCACGGCCCGCTGTTCGCGGCGGCTGCGGTGGTGGCGGCGAATCGCCTCGTCGATCAGGGCACCGGCCTGCTCGGCGGCTTCCTGGCGGGCGCGCACGTTTTCCTGGATCGCCTCCTGGAGGTGATCCACGGTGTACAGATAGACGTCGTCCAGTTCGCCGACTTCCGGCTCGATGTCGCGGGGCACGGCGATATCCACCATGAACATCGGCCGGTGGCGGCGGCGCTTGAGCGCCCGCTCCACGGTGCCCTTACCCAGCACCGGCAGCGGCGAGGCGGTGCAGGAGATCAGAATGTCCGCGTGCTCCAGCGCCACCGGCAGCTCTTCCAGGCCGATGCCGCGTCCGCCCACCTGGGCGGCCAGGTCGTCGGCGCGGCCCTGGGTGCGGTTGGCGATCACGATTTCGTGCACCTGCTGTTCTTCCAGGTGCCGGGCCACCAGCTCGATCATTTCGCCGGCGCCGATCAACAGGGCACGGCTCTGTTTCAGGTCGGCGAAGATATGCCGGGCGAACGACACCGCCGCGTAGGCCACCGACACCGGGTTGGCGCCGATGCCGGTTTCCGTGCGGATGCGCTTGGCCACCGAGAACACGTCCTGGAATACCCGGCCCAATTCGCCGTTGATCAACCCCGCCTCGTGGGCGCGGGCGTAGGCCTCGCGCAGCTGGCCGAGAATCTGCGGTTCGCCGAGCACCATGGAATCCAGGCCGCCGGCCACCCGCATCAGGTGCTCCAGGGCTTTTTCGTCCCGGTGGGTATAAAGGACCCGCCGCAGGGTCTCCACCGGCATGCGCCGGGCCTGCGCCAGCCACTCCCCGAAATCCGGCGTTTCGCCGTCGATCAGGCAGTACACTTCAGTACGGTTGCAGGTGGACAGCAGCGCCGCTTCGCGGATACCGGGAAGCTCGCGCAGGGCAACCAGGGCGTCATCCGCTTGAGCGGCGGAAAATGCCAGCTGCTCGCGCAGCTCCACATCCGCGGTGGTGTGATTAACGCCGACTGCGATGAGATTCATAAGAAATGATGACGACCCGATGGGGTTAGGCCCTGATACGCGCAAGGGTGTCGCATTTTGCGCGAAAGCGCCCCGCAAAACAACGTCGCCCCCGCCCTTGGGGCCGGCGCGCGGCTGTGCGATAGTAGCGGCTCAATGTCCTTTGATAGCCAGCCGATGAAATCACGCCCATCGCTCCTCGCCGCCGCCCTGTTCGCCCTGGCCGGCTGCTCGCAGATGCCGTCCACACCGCAAGACCCCGCCCCGGCCGCGCCGCCCCGGGACCTCCCGCCGATCGAATACGACGGCGAAACCCTGGGCGATCTGCTGGTGGCGGAAAGCGCCGCCCAACGGCAAAGCCTGCGGGTCACCATGGCCTATTACGCGCGGGCGGCGGAAACCACCCACGACCCGGAAATCATCGCTCAGGCCACCAAGCTCGCCACCTATCTGGAAGAGCATGAGCAGGCCCGGCACCTGGCCGGCCTGTGGCTGGAGCGCCAGCCCGATAACGCCGACGCCCTGCGCCTGGCGGCGCTGGCCGACATCCAGCTGGAGCGCCCGGAACAGGCCACCGAATCCATCGACCGGCTGCTCGCGGTGCACGGCAGCGAAGCGCTGATCCCGCTGGTGGCGGAGGCGCGCGGCCTGGACGAAGGCGCCAACCAACGGCTGCTCAACGCCCTGTCCGGGCTCGCCGAGCGCTACCCGGAGCAGGCGCCGCTGTGGTACGCCCGGGCCCTGGACCGGCGTCAGCAGAGCGACCTGGACGGCGCCCTGGAGGCGGTGGACACCGCCCTGGACCAGGACCCGGACCACGGCGAGGCCGCGCTGCTGCGCACCCAGATCCTGTTTGAGCAGGGCCGCCGTGACAAGGCGCTGAGCGAGCTCAGCGATATCGTCGACGACGCCCCCGACGCGCGCCGCCCGCGGGTCGCCTATGTGCGCCTGCTGCTGGCCGCCGGCCGCTACGACCGGGCCAGCGAGCAGCTGACCATCCTGGCGGAACAGAACCCCCGCGACCTGGACCTGCAGTATTCCCTGGCCCTGCTGGCGCTGGAATCCGGCGCCATGGATTCCGCCGAGGCGATCCTGCAGCGGCTGCTGCGCCAGGGGTACCGCCCCAATGAAATGCGCCTGCACCTGGGTCAGGCGGCGGAGCAGCGCGGCGACAGCAAAGGCGCCATCGACTATTATTTGAAGGTCAAAGGCGGCGAAAGCCTGCAGGCCCAGGTGCAGGCGGCGCGGCTTATGTACAGCGAAGGCCGTGGCGATCAGGCCCACGCGCTGATCACCAGCCTCACCCATCAGTACCCGGAACAGGCCACCCTGCTGTGGATCAGCGAGGCGGACATGCGCGCCGCCAACGGCGACCCGGAATCCGCCCTGGCGCTGCTCGACCGGGCCCTGGAAACCGCCCCGGACAACCCGGAACTGCTCTACGCCCGGGCGATGACCGCCGGCGGCCTGGGAAACTATGAAGCCATGGAGGCGGACCTGCGCCGGGTGCTGGAACAACAGCCCGACGACCCGGCGGCGCTGAACGCCCTGGGCTACACCTGGGCGGACCAGGGCGTGCGCCTGGAGCAGGCCCGCGACATGATCCGCCGCGCCCTGGAACAGCAGCCCAACGACCCGGCGATTCTCGATTCCATGGGCTGGGTGCTGTACCGGCTGGGCCGGCCGGAGGACGCGCTGCCGTTCCTGCGCCGCGCCTACGCCCAGTTCCCGGACCCGGAAGTGAGCGCCCACCTGGGCGAGGTGCTGTGGGTGCTGGGGGAAGAAGATGATGCCCGCCGGGTCTGGGCCACGGCGCTGGAGCAGAGCCCGGAAGCCGAGCCGATCATGGAAACCCTGCAACGCCTGGAGGTGACACTTTGAGCAATGCGAGCCGTTTTTGGTGGCTGCCCCTGGCGCTGCTGCTGAGCGCCTGCCAACAGGCCCCGGTGGCCCCCACGGACTTCACCCGCGCCGACCAGATCCAGCGTTGGGAAATGAGCGGCAAGCTCGGCTACCGCACCGCCGACGACGGCGGCTCCGCCAGCTTCGACTGGCAGCAGGCGCCGCGCTACGGGGAAATCCGCTTTTCCGGCCCGCTCGGTTTCGGCAGCGCGGAACTCACCTGGCAGCCGGGCATGGCCCGCCTGGAAACCTCCCAGGGCGAATGGCAGGCCCGCACCCCGGGCGAACTGGCCTGGCACCTGACCGGTTTCTGGCTGCCGGTGTCGGCGCTGGAATACTGGAGCCGCGGGCTGGTCTGGCCGGGGGCGCCGGCGCAGTCGGAGGAAAACGACGACGGCCGGCTCAGCCAGCTGAGCCAGCTGGGCTGGGACCTGGAATTCGACCGCTACCAGACCGTGGGCCGGGTGGCGCTGCCCCACCGCATCAAGGCGCGCCAGGGCGCCGACAGCTTTACCCTGCTGATCCGCGAGTGGCAGCCGCTGCCCAGCCAGCCCTGATCATGGCTCCGTTTTCCCTGCCGGCGCCGGCCAAACTGAACCTGTTTTTGCACATCAACGGCCGGCGCCAGGATGGCTACCACCTGCTGCAGACCCTGTTCGTGCTGCTCGACCACGGCGACACCCTGGATTTCGCCCCCGCCGACACCCTCAGCTTGCGTTGCGACAGCCCGGCGCTGCCGGTGGACGACGACAATCTGGTGCTGCGCGCCGCCCGGCTGCTGCAACAGGAGACCGGCCATGCCGCCGGCGCGCGCTTGCATCTGCGCAAGAGGCTGCCCGCCGGCGGCGGCGTGGGCGGCGGCTCCTCCGACGCCGCCACCGCGCTGTGGGGGCTGAATCTGCTCTGGGGCCTGGACCTGGACGTGGATACCCTGGCGCGGCTGGGGCTGAGCCTGGGCGCCGACGTGCCGGTGTTCGTGCGCGGCCGCAATGCCTGGGCGGAGGGCGTGGGCGAACGCTTGCAAGCCGTTGAATTGCCGCCACTCTGGTTTCTGGTGGTCGATCCCGGGGTCTCCGTTTCAACCGCTCGAATTTTCGGCGACGGGGAATTGACAAGGCACACCCCCGCCATTACATTACCGGCCTCGCTTGGGGCGGCCACTTTCGAGGCCTTCCTGAAGGAAGGGCACAACGACTGCGAAGCCGTGGCCCGGCGCCTTTTTCCCGCCGTGGATAAAGCGCTCGACTGGCTCCAAAGCGAAGCGGGCAACGCCCGCATGACCGGTACCGGCGCTTGTTGTTTCGCACACTTCGCCGACCAGCAAGACGCGCATAACGCACTGCGGCACTTGCCGGAATACTGGACAGGTTTTGTGGCTCGAAGCACTGAAATCTCACCTCTCCATGAGGCACTGGCGACGCTTCGAGCCAGACAGAATTCAGGGCCGGCGTGACACGCCACCTGAGCAAGTTAGTGTTGGGGTATAGCCAAGTTGGTAAGGCAGCGGGTTTTGATCCCGTCATTCCCAGGTTCGAGTCCTGGTACCCCAGCCATTTCTTTCCGTAAGGACAAACCCTAAATTCATTACTTGAAAGCCAGGGGACGCCAGTGTCCAAACTCGTTATTTTCGCCGGCAACGCCAATCCCGAACTGGCCAGCTCCATGGCCGAGCAGATCAACATTCCCCTCGGCGATGCCGACGTCGGCGTTTTCAGCGACGGCGAAGTGGCCGTGGACATTCAGGAAAACGTGCGCGGCAAGGACGTGTTCATCGTGCAGTCCACCTGCCAGCCCACCAATAACAACCTGATGGAACTGCTGGTGATGGCGGACGCCCTGCGGCGCTCTTCCGCCGGCCGCATCACCGCCGTGATCCCCTACTTCGGTTACGCCCGCCAGGACCGCCGGGTGCGCTCCGCGCGGGTGCCGATCACCGCCAAGGTGGTCGCCGACATGATCACCGCCGTGGGCATCGACCGGGTGGTGACCGTGGACCTGCACGCCGACCAGATCCAGGGCTTCTTCGACATCCCCGTGGACAACGTCTACGGCACGCCCCTGTTCGTGGCCGACATCGAGCGTCAAAAGCACGACGACCTGATGGTGGTGAGCCCGGACGTGGGCGGCGTGGTCCGTGCCCGCGCCCTGGCCAAGCAGCTCAACGACGCCGATCTGGCGATCATCGACAAGCGCCGCCCCAAGGCCAACGAATCCCAGGTGATGCACATCATCGGTGAGGTGGAAGGCCGCACCTGCGTGCTGGTGGACGACATCGTCGACACCGCAGGCACTCTGTGCAAAGCCGCCCAGGCCCTCAAGGACCACGGCGCCGCCAAGGTGATCGCCTACTGCACCCACCCGGTGCTGTCCGGCCCGGCCATCGACAACATCAGCAACAGCGCCATGGACCAGCTGGTGGTCACCGACACCATCCCGCTGTCCGAGCAGGGCCGTCAGTGCGACAAGATCCGCGTGCTGCGCCTGGCGCCGATGCTGGCGGAAACCATCCGCCGGGTGAACAACGAGGAATCGTTGTCCGCCATGTTCGACCGCCTGGAACTGGTGTAGCCCGGGGATTTCCGGCATAATCCGCCCCCTCCCCGTTCCGGGGACGCCCGTTTCGGGCTTATCGCAACCTTTTCGGTGCGCCTGGTCGCGGGGTGCCGGAAAGCTTAATGGAGACAGGACCATGTCCAACGAATTCGAATTGACCGCTGAAAGCCGCAGCGACACGGGGAAAGGTGCGAGCCGCCGCCTGCGTCGTCTGCACGGTCGCGTACCGGCCATTATCTATGGCGGCCACGCCGACCCCGTGATGATTTCACTGGAGACCCGTGAGCTGAAGAAAGCCCTGGAAACCGAGGCCTTCTACAGCCACATCCTGACGCTGAAGCTGGACGGCAAGAAGCAGCAGGCGGTTCTGCGCGATCTGCAGCGCGATCCGGCCCGCGGTTTCCCGATCCACGCCGACTTCATGCGCGTCGAAGCCGGCCATGAAATCACCATGACCGTGCCGCTGCACTACACCAACGAAGAAGCCTGCATCGGTGTTAAGAAGCAGGGTGGTGAAATCCACCGCAACATTTCCGAAGTGGAAATCAGCTGTCTGCCCAAGGATCTGCCGGAATACATCGAGGTGGACCTGATCGCCGTGGAGCTGGACCAGGTGCTGCACCTGTCCGACATCAAGCTGCCCGCCGGTGTGACCCTGACCCAGCTGGCCTACGGTGAAGACCACGACCAGCCCATCGTTGCCGTACACACTCCGAAAGTGCGTGCCAGCGACGACGATGAGGACGAGGAAGGTCAGGAAGACGCCGCCGAGAAAGACGGCGGCAAAGGCGAAGAGAAGCCCTCCGAAGACTGAGCGCGATGATGGCGGAACCGGTACGACTGATCGTGGGCCTGGGCAATCCGGGCCCCGAATACGACGCCACCCGCCACAACGCCGGAGTCTGGTATGTGGATGCCCTGGCCCGTGCCCAGGGCATCTTTCTTAACGAAGACAAGAAATACTTCGGTGCCACCGGCACCTTCACCTTCGAAGGCGAAACCATCCGCCTGCTGGTGCCCACCACCTATATGAACCGCAGCGGCCAATCCACCTCGGCCCTGGCGAACTTCTTCAAGATTCCCGTCACGCAGATGCTCGTGGCCCACGATGAACTGGACCTGCCCCCGGGCGTGGCCCGCTTCAAGCAGGGCGGCGGACACGGCGGCCACAATGGTCTGCGCGATATCGTTGCCCGCCACGGCAACAGCAAGGACTTCTACCGTCTGCGTATTGGTATCGGCCATCCGGGCAGCGCCCAGCTGGTCACCCCCCATGTGCTGAACAAACCCTCCGCCGCCGACCGTGAACTGATCGAACGGGCCATCGACGAAGCGGTGCGGTTTACCCCGGACATGCTGCGCGGCGAATTCAGCCACGCCATGAACGGCCTCAACGGCTTCCGCGCCTCGTAGGAGCGGGCCTTGCCCGCGAAAGGCGCGCTAGCGCGCCGGCAGGATTCCAGAGACGCCGTTTATACCGCCATTTGAAAAGTCTCTGGTATCCCGCCGGGTGGCTAAAAGCCACCCTTTCGCGGGCAAGGCCCGCTCCTACAAGTTCTAACGATCCTCGGCGTAGCGTGCCAGCACCCATTGACCCGCCGGGCGCTCGCGCAAATCATCCAGCTGCTTCCGCAGCGCGGCGGGCAGCGAGCCCTCCTCGAACATATCCCAGGGCGTGCCAGCCGGGCTGACCAGCGGCGCCAGCAGACTGGCGGCGGCGATGTCCGCCAGCGTGAACGCATCGCCCACCAAGTAACGACCACCACCGCGTTGCAGAGTCTGCTCGACCAGCGCCAGGCCCTCCTCCACTCTCTGCCCGGAGTGCGCCACCGCTTTGGGTTCGATGCGGTAGAGGCGTCGTACGCTCTCCCGGGTGATCGGCGTCCAAACCTTTTTCAGCGGCCCCGGCAACCGGTAGGGATCGAGCATGGCGTCCATGACTTCCGGACGGTCGATAATCTGGCCGTAGAGCCAGCGGCGCACGTGCACCGCCACCCGGTCGAGTTGCTGTTCCAGCTCGATGACCCGGGCGCGGGACTCCGCGTCGGTGGGGATCAGCGAGCGTTCCGGGTAGTGCTTTTCCAGGTAGTAGGCGATTTTGGTGGAATCCCCCACCACCCGCTGGCCGTCACGCAGTACCGGCAGAGTGTTAATGCGCGCCATCCACTGGGTGCGCAGCCGGTGCGGCCCCGGCAGCAGGTTGCGGGTGCGGTATGCCAGGCCTTTATAGTCGAGCTGCCAGCGGGACTTTTCGCAGTAATGGGATATCGGAAATTGATAGAGGATGCGTTCGGTCATGGTGTCCTTCCCTCCTTTATGGCGCCAGTCTAGCGGTGCCCCCGGCCGCGCTGAGCGGCGGCAGCGCCCCCCGGAGCCGGCTCCCTGGCAACCCGTCGTTTCTCGCCTGTCGCATTTTGGCCCGCGCTTGAGTAGCATTGCGCCCTCGAAAACGGAGGTGCAGTTATGGGTATTCAGTGCGGTATCGTGGGCCTGCCCAATGTGGGCAAATCCACCCTTTTCAACGCCTTGACCAAGGCCGGCATCGACGCCGAGAACTTCCCGTTCTGCACCATTGAGCCGAACACCGGCGTGGTCCCGGTGCCGGACCCGCGGCTGGACAAGCTGGCCGCCATCGTCAGCCCGGAGAAGGTGATTCCGGCGACCATGGAGTTCGTCGATATCGCCGGCCTGGTGGCGGGCGCCTCCAAGGGCGAGGGCCTGGGCAACCAGTTCCTGGCCAACATCCGCGACACCGACGCCATCGCCCATGTGGTGCGCTGCTTCGACGACGAGAACGTGATCCACGTGGCCGGCAAGGTATCGCCGCTGGATGACATTTCCGTGATCAACACCGAGCTGGCGCTGGCCGACCTGGACTCCGTGGACCGCGCCCTGCAGCGCGCCCAGAAAGCCGCCAAGGGCCAGAACAAGGACGCCCAGGCGCTGATCCCGGTGCTGGAAAAGCTGCTGCCGCTGCTCAACGAGGGTGAACCGGCGCGCGCCGCCAACCTCAGCGATGACGAGCGCAAGGCAATCCGCAGCCTCAACCTGCTCACCCTCAAACCCACCATGTACATCGCCAACGTGGAAGAGGACGGCTTCGACAACAATCCGTTGCTGGACCTGGTGCGCGAACAGGCGGCGAAGGAAAACGCCTCGGTGGTGCCGATCTGCGCCAAGATCGAATCGGAGATCGCCGAACTGGACGATGAAGAGAAAGCCGACTTCCTGGCCGACCTGGGCATGGAAGAACCCGGCCTCAACCGGGTGATCCGCGCCGGCTATGAGCTGCTCGGCCTGCAGACCTACTTCACCGCCGGCAAGAAGGAAGTGCGCGCCTGGACCATCAAGATCGGCGCCACCGCGCCGCAGGCGGCCGGCGTGATCCACACCGACTTCGAGAAGGGCTTCATCCGCGCGCAAACCATCGCCTACGACGATTACGTCGCCGGCAACGGCGAACAGGGCGCCAAGGAAGCCGGCAAGATGCGCGCCGAAGGCAAGGACTATGTGGTCAAGGACGGCGACGTGCTGAACTTCCTGTTCAACGTCTGACACACCCCATTCCGGAGGGCGGGGCATGGCTTCCGACACACAAAAAGGCACTGCCCTCGCCCTGCTCGCCAGCGCCCAATGGGGCGCCACCGGCATCTGGGTGGCGCTGCTGCGCGACCTGCCCACCGGCACCACCCTGGTGTTCCGGTTTCTCACCGCCGCGCTGCTGCTCACCGTCCTGCTCACCCTGACCCGGGGTTTTCAGCGTCCCAATCAGCAGACGCTGTACGGCGGTGTGCTGCTCGCCGCCTACTATGTGCTGGCCACGGTGGGGTTCTATCTCAGTGACGTGGTGAGCGTGTCGTTGCTGGTCTCCACATCGCCGTTCTTCGTGATGCTGCTGCGAGTGCTGCGCCGCCAGCCGGTGGCCGGCCGCGAGGTGCTGGGCGGTCTGCTGGCGTTCGCCGGGCTGGCGGTGGTGTTGCTGGGCGGGCCGGTCACGGCCCCGGACGCCGACCAGGGCCGCCTGATCGGCGACGCCTGCGGGCTGGCGGCGGCCCTGGCGATGGCGCTCTACTCGCAGGCCGGCACCCGGCTGCAGGGCCAGGGCTGGAGCGTGGTGCTGATCGGCTGCGTGCTCGGCCTGCTGGTGAGCGTGCCGTTCGCCAGCCCGGCGGCGGCGGTGCCCGACGCCGGCCAGTGGGGCCTGTTCCTGGGCCTGGCGGCGGTGTCGACGCTGGCGCCGGGCTACCTCTATCCGCTGGCGTGCCAGCACATCACCCCCACCGCCGCCACCGTGGTGCGCCTGTCCACGCCGTTCTTCACCGCCCTGTTCGCGTTCCTGGTGCTCGGCGCCGCGCTCGGCGGGCACCATCTGCTGGGCGCGCCGCTGCTGATTGTCGGGGTGTACCTGACGCTGCCCCGCGAACGGCACGGCTAGCGGCAGATCCGGAAACCTCTCAGACCCAGGTGGAAGTGGTCCGCGTGGGCCTGGTTGTAGTCCGGCCCCAGCACGGTGCCGAAGTACTCACAGGCCCGGTTTTGCAGGCTGCGCAGGAACGCAGCCTTGTCGCCCTCCCCGTCCCAGTCGTCCTGCACTGAAATGCGGGTGCCGTCGGCCAGGGTCAGCGCGGCCAGATCCAGCGCCGAGGCGGTGGCGTGATCGCTGCGCCGGTCCTCTTCCCGGTTGTAAATATTGCGGCAGGAAAAGGTGCCGTAGTGCCACACCGTCCGGACCGGCTGATCGAACTGTTCGCGGGCGGCGGGCTGCAGGCCGTGGCGCTCGAACATCACCCAGGCCAGCGCCAGCGGGCAGCGGGCCACGAAGCTGTTGTTGAACGTCACCCCGGTGCGGCGCACCCGCACCACGTTGGTCAGCGGGCAGCTCTCCACCGGGGTGTAGTCCTCCAGCGGCAGGTGGTCGAGGGCGTCCTCCGGCGCGGTGTTTAACGCGTCCAGGCAGGCCTGCGGCCGGCCCTCCAGTCGCGACAGCTTCCAGCCGGTCACCGGCGTCACCGGATCGGTGACGTGCAGCGGCATGAAGGGGTTCCAGTGACGCGGCACCGACCACCACTGCTGGTGCAGGCCGAGCACGAACAGCGGCGCGGCGATCAGCAGCAACAGCAAGAGGATTTGGGAGAGACGTTTCATTAAGGGTCAGTCTGCCAGCCCGGCGGCGCTCTGGCAGGCCGCATTACCGTCTTTTACGGTTGCCGGCGCCGCCAATACCAGGCCAGCAATGAGCCGGACAGGTTGTGCCACACGCTGAACAGGGCCCCGGGCAAGGCGGCGCTGGCGGAGAAATGCTTCACCGCCAGCGCCACGCCCAGGCCGGAATTCTGCATCCCCACTTCGATCGCCAGCGTGCGGGCACGGCGCGGATCGAGACGCATCAGCCGGGCGCCGCCGTAACCCAGCGCCAGCCCCAGGCCGTTGTGCAGCACCACCGCCAGCATCACCGCCGCGCCGCCCACCGCGATGCGGTCCCGGTTGAGCGCCACGATTACGCCGATCACCAGCACGATGGCGGCCACCGACAGCAGCGGGAATACCGCCCGCACCGGCTCCAGCGGGCGATGAAACAGGGAGTTCAGCAAGGTGCCGGCGATCACCGGTAGCAGCACGATCTGCACCAGGGAGCCGAGCATGGACATCACCGGCACTTCGATGCTCTGGCCCTGGTAGACCCACACCAGCAGCGGCGTGGCCACCACCGCCACCAGGGTGGACACCGAGGTCATGGTGATTGACAGCGCCACGTCCGCCCGCGCCAGATAGCAGATCACATTGGACGCGGTGCCGCCCGGGCAGGCGCCGACGATCACCAGGCCCAGCAGCAGCTCCGGCGGCAGCGCCAGCAACAAGCCCACGAGCAAGGCCACCAGCGGCATGATCAGAAACTGCAGCAGCATGCCCGCGCCGATCACCTCGGGACGCCGCGCCACATCCGCGAAATCCGCCCAGGTGAGCGTCATGCCCATGCCGAACATGATCAGCATCAGCAGCGGCACGATCGCCCAGGACAGCTGCGCCAGCCCGCCCGGAAACAGAAACGCGAATACCGAAAACAGCACCGCCCACAGCGGGAACAAGCGCGTCAGAGTCTGAATCATCCAGGTGTCTTCAGTCGGTGCCGCCGCGCGCCTTCACCGGCTCGAAGTCCTCGGCGTTGAGCTCGGGCAGTTTCTCGTCGCAACCCTGGATGCCCTGGCGCTTGAGGTTGTCGCACACCCGGTCGAGCTTGCCGTCCACCGCGTGCATGTGGTCCAGCAGCGCGCCGATGGCCTCGGCCACCGGGTCGGGCATGTCGTTGCTGACGCCGTAGGCCTGGAAGCCGATCTTCTCGGCCATTTCCTGGCGGTTCTTCTCCTGCTCGCTGACCGGCCGGCCGATCACGCGGCCGGGGATGCCGACCACGGTGGCGCCTTCCGGCACCTCCTTGGTGACCACGGAGTTGGAGCCGATCTTGGCGTTCTTGTGCACGGTGAACGGGCCCAGCACCTTGGCACCGGCGCCGACCACCACACCGTCTTCCAGGGTCGGGTGGCGCTTGCCCTTGTCCCAGCTGGTGCCGCCCAGGGTAACGCCGTGGTAGAGGGTGACATCGTCGCCGATTTCCGCGGTTTCACCGATCACCACGCCCATGCCGTGGTCGATGAAAAAGCGCCGGCCGATCTTGGCGCCGGGGTGAATCTCGATGCCGGTGAGCCAGCGGCTGAAGGTGGACAGGACCCGGGCCAGCTGTTTGAGGTTGTGGTGCCACAGCCAGTGCGCCAGACGGTGGAACAGCACCGCGTGCAGGCCCGGATAGTTGAGCAGCACTTCTAGGGTGTTGCGCGCCGCCGGGTCGCGGCTGAAAACCGATGCGATGTCCTCTTTCACTTGCTTGAACATAATTACCTCTGCCTGGTCCCCGGCTCGTCGTCGCGGGGCGTGTCCGCCGCCTGGCGAGCGGCGTGCTTCTGTATCGCCACCAGCGTACCGCGCAGGATGCTGATTTCCATTTTGTCCGGACGAGCGCGCAGGAACAATCGCCGCATGCGCGTCATCACCTGACCGGGCTGCTCCGGGTTCAGGAAGCCGCTCTCGGTCATCACCTGTTCCAGGTGATCCAGAAAGCCGGCCACCGCCTGGTTACTGGCCGGCGGCTCATCCCAGAACATTTCCGGCAGCGGCATGGCCTCGCGGCGGGCGCGGGCCTCGGGCAGGTCGGCGTCCTCGCCGACCAGCGCCAGCCGCAGTTCATAGGCGATCAGCTGCACCGCCGACGCCACGTTGAGCACGCCGTAGTCCGGGTTGGCGGGCACCGTCACGTGCAGGTTGCAGCGGCGCAGTTCGTCGTTGGTCAGGCCGCGGTCCTCGCGCCCGAACAGCACCGCGATGCGGGTGCTTTCCGGCTCGCGCTGCAGCTGGGCGCTCAGTTGGCGCGGCGTCAGGCAGGGCCAGGGAATGCGCCGCTGGCGCGCGCTGGTGCCGATCACCAGGGTGGCGCCTTCGAGGGCTTCGTCCAGGTCGGCGCAGACCCGCGCGGCGCTGAGCACATCGCCGGCGCCGGAGGCGCGGGCGGTGGCCTCGGCGCTGGGATAGACCGCCGGGCTGACCAGACGCAGGTCCGCCAGCCCCATGGTCTTCATGGCTCGGGCGGCGGCGCCGATATTGCCGGGGTGCGTGGTTTCCACCATCACCACGCGCACGTTCTCTAACATGAGGTATCCGAATCCGGGAATGGAGAGCGCGTTAGTCTAGCAGATTCTGATCTGCCCTCCTCCCTCCGGCTCTGTTACAATCCGCCTCCCAAAACGCCCGCCGGCCCCGCCGCAGCGGGTGATCGCGCTCTTTGAACCCGACAGGATGATTGCATGCACGCGCCGCAAGTGAACATTGCCCTGCGAGCCGCCCGCCAGGCCGGCAACCTGATCCGCCGCGCGGCGGAGAACAACGACCCCCTGTCCGTGGACCGGAAGGCGGCCAACGACTTCGTCACCCAGGTGGACCGGGCCGCGGAAGCACGCATCATCGACGCCATCCGCAAAGCCTACCCCGAGCACGGCATTCTCGCCGAGGAAAGCGGCGAGCAGCCGGGCACCGGCGCCGGCGCCGATTACCTGTGGGTGATCGATCCGCTGGACGGCACCACCAACTTTATCCACGGCCTGCCGCAGTACGCGGTATCCATCGCCTTGAAAGTCAAAGGCAAGGTGGAGCACGCGGTGGTCTACGATCCGCTGCGCGAGGAAGAATTCACCGCCAGCCGGGGCCGTGGCGCGGCCCTCAACGGCCGCCGCCTGCGCGTCACCAACCGGGCCGGCCTGGATGGCGCCCTGATCGGCACCGGTTTCCCGTTCCGCAACGACCAGATGGCCTACATGGACGCCTACATGGGCATGTTCCGGGCGGTGGCGGAATCCACCGCCGGCCTGCGCCGGCCCGGCGCCGCGGCGCTGGACCTGGCCTGGGTGGCCGCCGGCCGCCTGGACGGCTTCTTCGAGCTGGGCCTGCAGGAATGGGACATGGCGGCGGGCACGCTGCTGATCACCGAGGCCGGCGGCCTGGTGGGCGACGTGGCCGGCGGCCACAGCCACCTGCAGCGCGGCAACATCGTGGCCGGCACCCCGAAAGTGTTCAAAGGCCTGCTGCAGAAGATCAAACCCCACCTGACCGACAGTCTTAAGCGCGGCTGACAGCGCCACGGCCGCGGGCGAACGCTCGCGGCTGTTTCTTCCTCTCACCGTCATGCGTAAAACCCATCCATAAGGGATAGGCCTGGGCGCCGAGCTCTGCTAGCGTTGAAGCATTGATTTCTTTTGCGCTAAGAACGCTTTCAGGAGAGCTCCCGATGACCCAGTTCAACCTCAAGGATCCGTCCCTTTTCCGCCAGCAGTGCTTTATCAACGGCCAGTGGTGCGACGCCGAGGACGGCGCCACCATCGACGTGGACAATCCCTCCAACGGTGAGATCATCGGCACCGTGCCGCGCATGAAGGAAGCGGACACCCTGCAAGCGATCGCCGCCGCCGACAACGCGCTGCCGGCCTGGCGCGCCAAGACCGCCGGCGAGCGGGCCGACCTGCTGTACGCCTGGTACAACCTGATGATGGAGCACCAGGACGACCTGGGCGCGCTGATGACCCTGGAACAGGGCAAGCCGCTGGCGGAATCCAAGGGCGAGATCGCCTACGCTGCGTCGTTCATCAAATGGTTCGCCGAGGAAGCCCGCCGCGCCTACGGCGACACCATCCCCGGCGCCAAGCCCGGCCAGCACATCATCGTGATCAAGCAGGCCATCGGTGTGACCGCCGCGATCACGCCGTGGAACTTCCCGGCGTCGATGATCACCCGCAAGGCCGGCGCCGCCCTGGCGGCGGGCTGCACCATGGTGGTCAAACCCGCCAGCGCCACGCCCTATTCCGCCTTCGCGCTGGCCGAGCTGGCCCAACGCGCCGGCATCCCCGCCGGTGTGATCAACATCATTACCGGCTCCGCGGCGGCCATCGCCGACACCATCACCAGCTCGCCGGTGGTGCGCAAGGTGAGCTTCACCGGCTCCACCGAGGTGGGCAGCCAGCTGATGGCCAACTGCGCCGAGCACATCCAGAAGGTATCCCTGGAACTGGGCGGCAACGCGCCCTTCCTGGTGTTCGACGACGCCGATCTGGACAAGGCCGTGGAAGGCGCCATCGCCAGCAAGTTCCGCAACACCGGCCAGACCTGCGTGTGCGTGAACCGTTTCCTGGTGCAGGACGGCGTGCACGATGCGTTCGTGGAAAAACTCAAGGCGGCGATGGAGAAACTGAAAGTCGGCGACGGCTTTGAAGAGGGCGTCACCCAGGCGCCGCTGATCAACGCCGGCGCCGCCAAGAAAGTGCTTGAGCATATCGAGGACGCCAAATCCAAGGGCGCCAAGGTGGTGCTCGGCGGCGGCGCCCATGAGCGCGGCGGCAACTTCGTTCAGCCCACACTGATCACCGGTGCCACCGCCGACATGGAATTCTGCCACGAGGAAACCTTCGGCCCGCTGGCGGCGGTGATCCGTTTCCAGGACGAGCAGGAAGGCATCCGCATCGCCAACGACACGCCGTTCGGTCTGGCCTCCTATTTCTACAGCGAGAACATCCACCGCGTGTGGCGCGTGGCCGAAGCGCTGGAAGCCGGCATGGTGGGCATAAACGAAGGCCTGATTTCCAACGCGGCGGCACCGTTCGGCGGCGTCAAGGAGTCCGGCCTGGGCCGCGAAGGCTCCCACCAGGGCATGGAAGAGTACATGGAGGTGAAGTACCTCTGCATGGGCTGATACCCCCTTCATCCGACAGGAGCCGTTATGGCGACTTCCGCGCGCGTTGCGCTGCTACCCGGCGACGGCATCGGCCCGGAGGTGATGGCCGTGGCCGAGGCGGTGCTCAAGACGCTGATCCACGGCCACGACCTGCCCCTGGCGTACGACGTGCTGCCGTGGCCGGCCACCGACTGGCACCGGCGCCACGGCGCCATGATGCCGGAGGACGCGCTGCCACGGCTGCGTGAGTACCAGGCCCTGCTGCTGGGCGCCCTGGGCGACCCGGGGCCGCTCAGCGACCCGCAACGTTACTGTCTCCCCGACGGCGTCTCCCTGGCGCCGCTACTGACCCTGCGCAAGGGTCTGGACCTGTGGGCCTGCGAACGGCCCGCCCGCTTCTACCCCGGCACCGTTCAGTACCTGGCCGACGACCGCGCCCGCGATCTGGACATGCTGGTGATCCGCGAAAACAGCGAAGGCGAGTACGTCGGCCAGGGCGGCCGGCTGCGCGCGGACACCCGTGAGGAAATCGCCACGCAGCTGGAGGTGTTCACCTACACCGCCACCGAGCGGCTGATACGCCACGCCTTCGAACGCGCCCGGCAACGGGCGGCTGAACGGGCCGACTCAAACAGCCCGCGCCGCTTCGACGGCGCCGACGGCGAGCCCCGTGAATCGCAGGTATGCCTGATCACCAAACGCAACGCCCAGGCGTTCTGGGGCACCCTCTACGACCGGGTGTTCGAGGAAGTGGCCGCCGACTACCCGGACGTGGCCACCCATCACGAGCTGGTGGACGCGGCGGCGATGAAGTTCGTGCAGGCGCCGTGGCGCTTCGACGTGGTGGTGGCCAGCAACCTGCACGGCGACATTCTCACCGACCTGGCGGCGGTACTGGCCGGCGGGCTCGGGGTGGCACCGTCCGCCAACCTGAACCCGGCGGACCCGTCCCAGCCGGCCCTGTTCGAGCCCACCCACGGTTCCGCGCCGGACATCGCCGGCCAGGGTATCGCCGACCCGCGCGCGACCCTTTTCAGCCTGGCGTTGATGCTCGACTGGCTCGGCGAAAAAGAGCCGATTTTTTATGGCGCGGCCCGGCATTTGCATGAGACGCTGGTGTCGGACCTCGCCGCCGGGCACCCGGCGTGCGGCACCGACC
Organism: Alloalcanivorax sp.; assembly: GCF_964221125.1. NCBI lineage: Bacteria > Pseudomonadati > Pseudomonadota > Gammaproteobacteria > Oceanospirillales > Alcanivoracaceae > Alloalcanivorax > Alloalcanivorax sp. The sequence goes on along the minus strand of NZ_CAXPXK010000100.1, from coordinate 66,231 downwards.
AAATCGGTGCGCGGATTCAAGGCGCCCTGGGCGGGGGCCGCTGAACCGGTCTTGATCACAAGGCGGGTCCAGCGCGTACCTCCCCCGGGAATCGGGTATGGAGGAGCAAGCCATGAATCATCTGTCTCCACTTTTGGTGCAGTCCAGCGGGATCTGCGCGGAACGGGGCGAAGGAAGCTGGTTGTTTGACGGCGAAGGCCGTCGCTGGCTGGATTTCACATCGGGCATCGGCGTTACCGCCACCGGCCACTGCCACCCCAAGGTGGTGGAAGCCGCCCGCGATCAGGTCGGCAAGCTGGTGCACGCCCAGTACGCCACCGTCACTCACCCCAATATGCTGCGTCTCACCGACCGGCTCTACGAGCATCTGCCCCGGCACCTCGACGCGGTGGCGTTCTCCAACTCCGGCAGCGAAGCGGTGGAGACCGCCCTGCGTCTGGCCCGCCAGGCGACCGGCCGGCCCAATATCATCGCCTTCACCGGCGGCTTTCACGGCCGCACCCTGGCGGCGGCCTCGATGACCACCTCCACCACCAAGGTGCGCACCGGCTGGCAGCCGCTGATGGCCGGCGTCAGCTTCAGCCCCTTCCCGCACAGCTACCGCTACGGCTGGAGCGAGGACGACACCGTGGACTTCTGCCTGCGCGAGCTGGACCACGTGCTGATGACCCAGTCCGCGCCCTCGGACACCGCCGCCATGATCATCGAGCCGGTGCAGGGGGAATACGGCTACTACCCCGCCACCAAGCGCTTCATGCAGGGCCTGCGCGAGCGCTGCGACAAGCACGGCATCCTGCTGATCGCCGATGAAATCCAGGCCGGCTACGGGCGCACCGGGCGGTTCTGGAGCCACGAGCATTTCGACGTTCAGCCGGACATGCTGATCACCGCCAAGGGGCTGGCCAGCGGCTACCCGCTGTCCGCCGTGGCCGCCAGCCGGGCCCTGATGTCCAGCGGCGCGCCGGGTTCCCAGGGCGGCACCTACGGCGCCAACGCGGTGGCCTGCGCCGCCGCCCTGGCCACCCTGGACGTGATGGAACAGGAGGAGCTGGTCAGCCACGCGGCCACCGAGGGTGCCTACCTGTTCGAACGTCTGCGCACGCTGCGGGACAGTCACGATTGCATCGACGAGGTGCGCGGCATGGGCCTGATGCTGGGCATGGAAATCGTCAAGGCGCCGGGCCAGCCCGATGGCGAGCGCGCCGCCGCCCTGCTCAAGGCCTGCGAACAAAGCGGCCTGCTGCTGCTGCGCTGCGGCATCCACGGCCAGGTGGTGCGCTGGCTGCCGCCGCTCACCGCCAGCCGGCAGGAGATCGATCAAGCGGTGAACCTGTTCCAGGACGCGCTCGAAGAAACACGCTGATTTGAGAAGGAGACGCCATGAGCGCAGGCGCATTGCATGAACCCCGGGTCACCGTCCTGTTGGCGGAGGACGAACCCGCCCTGCCCGGCCTGGACCGGCTGCGCGGGGACATCACCCTCCGCGAGGTGCGGGGCGACAACGGTCTCGCCGAGGCGTTGGCGGAAACGGACATCCTGGTGGTCACCGATTTCCGCGTCGAGGCCCTGGAAGCCGCCTGGCCCGACCCCTGCCCGATACGCTGGGTGCACGCTACCAGCGCGGGCGTGGACGCCCTGATGATTCCACCGATCAAAAACGGCGATTTCCCGGTCACCAACGCCTCGGGCATTTTCGACCGGGGCATCGCCGAATACGTGCTCGGCGCGGTGCTGCTGTTCGCCAAGGACACCCTCACCAATCTGGCGCTGCAACGGGAACGGCGCTGGCAGCACCGGGAAACCGCCATGATCCGTGGTGCCCGGGCCCTGGTGGTGGGGGCCGGTTCCATCGGCCGGGAAATCGCCACCGTGCTGGGCGGCCTGGGCATGGAGGTGGTCGGCACCGCGCGCCGGGCCCGCCAGGATTCGGCCTTCGCCCGGGTACACCGTCAGGAAGACCTGCCGGCCCTGCTCGGCGACGCGGATTACGTGATCGTGGCGGCGCCGCTCACCGACGACACCCGTGGTCTGTTCGACGACCGCCATTTCCGCCTGATGAAACCCGACGCGGTGTTCATCAACGTGGGCCGCGGCGCCGTGGTCCGCACCGGCGCCCTGCTCGGGGCGCTGGACAGCGGCCGGCTGGCCGGCGCCGCCCTGGATGTGTTCGAGGAAGAACCGCTGCCGCCGGAGCACCCGCTGTGGCGCTACCCCAACGTGATGCTGTCCGCGCACATGGCCGGCGATTTCGTCGGCTGGCGGCGGGCCCTGGGCGACCAGTTCGTCGACAACTTTCAACGCTGGCGGCGCGGGCAGCCGCTGGCCAACCCGGTGGATAAGGCACGCGGCTACGGTCGCCGCTGAGAGGCTGAGAGAGGAGGCACGTCCATGAGTGAGGAACTGCGGACCCTGAGTGCGCTGGAACTGAAGAAGGCGTTCGAACGCCGGGAGCTGTCACCGGTGGAGGTGGCGGCGGATCTGCTCGATCATGTGCAGCATCACGACCATGCCCTGAACGCCTGGTGCCTGATCGACCGCGAGACCACGCTGGAGATCGCCAAGGCCTCCGAGCAACGCTATCTGAAAGGCGAGGCTCAGGGGTTGCTGGACGGCATCCCGGTGGCGGTCAAGGATGTGTTTCTCACGCCCATGTGGCCCACCCTGAAAGGCTCGCGCACCATCGACGGCGCCAGCACGCTGAACAAGCGCTCGCCGGCCACCGCCGCTTTGGAGCGCCACGGCTATGTGCCGCTGGGCAAAACCACCACCCCGGAGTTCGGCTGGAAGGGGGTCACCGACAGCCCGTTGTGCGGCCCCACCAACAACCCCTGGGACCCTTCCAAAACCGCCGGCGGCTCCAGCGGCGGGTCCGCCGCGGCGGTGTCCGCCTGCATGGCGCCCCTGGCCCTGGGCACCGACGCCGGTGGCTCGATCCGTATTCCGGCCGGGTTCTGCGGCATCGTCGGCCACAAACCCACCTTCGGTGAAGTGCCGCACTGGCCGGCCAGCCCGTTCGGCAGCCTTGCCCATGCCGGGCCCATGACCCGCACGGTGGCGGACGCCGCCCTGATGATGCAGGTGCTCAGCGAAACCGACCCGCGCGATTCCCAGGCGGCGCCACGGCGCGGCACCGATTATCTGGGCGCCCTGGAGGGCGACCTGTCCGGGCTGCGCATCGCCTACAGCAATAACCTGGGTTACGTGGACGTGGACCCGGACATCGAACGGGCCTGCGCCGCCGCCGTGGAGGTGTTCCGCGACCTGGGCGCCACCGTGGTGGAAGTGGACCCGGGCTTCAGCAACCCGCTGGCCGCCTTCGGCCACCTGTTCTACGGCGGCGCCGCCAACGCCTGCCGCGACCTGACGCCGCGCCAGCGCGAACAGATGGACCCGGGCCTGATGCAGGTGGTGGCCAAGGCCGAGCGCCTGTCCATGCTCGACTACCTGGCGGCGGTGAACGAACGCATGGCGCTCTCGGAGCGGATGGCGGTGTTCCATCAGAAGTACGATCTGCTGATCACCCCGACCCTGCCGATCACCGCCTTCGAGACCAACCGGGAGGTGCCGCCGGACTGGCCCAACACCCGCTGGCCCACCTGGACGCCGTTCACCTACCCTTTCAACATGACCGGCCAGCCGGCGCTGTCCGTGCCGCTGGGACTGGCCGGCGACGGCCTGCCCATGGGGCTGCAGATCGTCGGCCGCCGCTTCGCGGACGAACAGGTGCTCAAAGCCGGGCATTTGTTCGAACAGCTCCGTCCTTTCACCGACCGTCCATCGCTGGCCCTGGCCGGCGCGACCGCATGAACCGTCTTTAACAAGGGAGCGGTGATATGAGCAGCATCAACCTGGACACGGACTTCTACGAAACCGAAGACCCGATCTGGAACCCGGCCCTGCTGACCATCCCGGTGCCGGGCATCCGCCGCATGGTGAACCTGGCGTCGACCATGGAGGACGTGATCCATTTGTCCATCGGGCAGCCGGACCTGAAGCCGCCGGAGCATGTGGTGGAAGCGGCGGTGGACGCCCTGCACGCGGGCCAGACCGGCTACACCATGGACGCCGGCCTGCCCGAGCTGCTGGAAGCCCTGGCGGAATACTACGGAGAACGCTACAACCGCACCCTGGTGCCGGAAAACATCATGATCACCACCGGCGCCACCGAGGCGCTGTACCTGGCGCTCACCGCCACCTCGGCGCCGGGCCGGGAGTTCATCGTGCCGGAGCCCTCGTTCATGCTCTACGCGCCGCTGATCCGCATGAACGGCGGCGTGGTGAAATCGATCCCCACGCACGCGGAGAACCAGCACCAGCTGGACCCGCAGGAAGTGATCGACGCCATCGGCCCGAACACCTACGCCATCGTGCTCAACTCACCGAGCAACCCCACCGGCACCATCTATCCCCGCGACACCGTGGAAGCGATCGTGCAGGAAGCGGCCTACCGGGGCGTGTACGTGATCAGCGATGAGGTCTACGACCACCTGGTGTACGACGGCAAGGAGTACCCGAGCGTGCTGTCCTGCTGCTCGGACCTGGACCATGTGATGGTGATCTCCAGCTTCTCGAAAACCTTCAGCATGGCGGGCATGCGCATCGGCTGGTTGATGGCCAGCCAGGGCGCGATCAAGAAATTGCGCCGCTACCACATGTTCACCACCACCGTGGCCAACACCCCCTGCCAATGGGCCGGGGTGGCGGCACTGCGCGGCGAGCGCACCTTCATCGACAACATGCTGGTGGAATACCAGCGCCGCCGCGACCGGCTGGTGGACCTGGTGAAGGCCACACCGCACCTTACCGGTTACCGACCGGACGGCGCCTTCTACCTGTTCCCGTCGCTGCCGGAGGGCGTCAACGGCGGCAACGTGGCGCTCAAACTGCTGCGCGAGACCGGCGTCTGCACGGTCGCCGGGGAAACCTTCGGCGACAGCTGCAGCAACGCCCTGCGCATCAGCTACTCCACCTCCCTGGACCAGATCGAAGCCGCCTTCGAACGCATCATCCCCTGGATGGAAAAACAAGATTGGTGAGGAGGGCAGTTAATAGTTAACAGTGAATAGTTAACAGCTAAAAGACGCGACGAGCGTCGCCATAAACAAAAAGGCCGTGCCCGCGAATGAACGCTGGCACGGCCTTTCTGTTTTCCCCAGGGCCGGCTATGCCGGCCAACTATTAACTGTTCACTGTTAACTATTAACTGCTTTTAGGGCATTTCATCGATTTCTTCTTTTTCGACGACCAGGAAGTCTTCCTTGGTGACGTTGAGGGTGAAGATCAGGTTGGCGACCACGTAGATGGACGAGTAGGTACCCACAACGATGCCCACCAGCAGCGCTTCCGAGAACGAGCGCATTACTTCGCCGCCGAAGAAGAACAGCGCCAGCAGCACCAGGGCGGTGGTCAACGAGGTGTTGATGGTGCGGTTGAGCATTTCGTTGATGGCGTCGTTGACGATTTTTTCCGGGTCGGTTTCCCGGGTGTTGCGGAAGTTCTCGCGTATCCGGTCGGCGACCACGATGGAGTCGTTCAGCGAGTAGCCGATCAGGGCCAGGATCGCCGCCAGCACGGTCAGATCGAAGTGCCACTGCAGCAGGGAGAACAGGCCCAGCACGATGATCACGTCGTGCAGCAGCGCGGCCACGGTGGCGACCCCGAACTTGTTGGTGAACCGGAACCACACATAGACCAGCATCAGGCCCAGCGCCATCAGCATGGCGAGGCCGGACTGGTCACGCAGCTCGTCGCCCACCTGGGGGCCGACGAACTCCACCTTGAGCAGCTCCAGGTTGTCGATCTCGGCGTTCACCGCCTCGAACACCATGCCGCCCACCTGGTCGGCTTCCACGCCTTCGGTGGGCGCCACGCGGATGCTGACTTCCCGGGCGGAGCCGTACTGCTGAACAATGGCGTCGCTGAAGCCGCGCTCGGCGACGGCGCCGCGCACCTGGTCGAGGTCCAGATCCTGCTCGCTCTTCACCACCACCGAGGTGCCGCCGGTGAAGTCCAGGCCCAGGTTCAGGCCGCGGGTGGCGAGCAGCGCGATGGAGATCACCACCAGGGCGATCGACAGTATGCCGAGCACCTTGCGCGGCGCCATGAAGTTGATGTGCTTCGCGGGAGCCTTACTCATAACCGCCTCAGATACTCAGTTTGGCCGGCGCGCGGGCGCCCCGGCCGTAGGTCATTTCCACCAGCGCGCGGGTACCGATGATGGCCGTGAACATGGAGGACAGAATGCCGATGAACAGCGTCACCGCGAAGCCCTGCACGGAGCCGGTGCCCGCGGAGAACAGGATCACCGCCACGATCATGGTGGTGATGTTGGCGTCCAGAATGGTGGTGAAGGCGCGGCCGTAGCCCTCTTCGATCGCCTCGCGCGGACGCCGGCCGTTACGCAGCTCCTCGCGGATACGCTCGTAGATCAGCACGTTGGCGTCCACCGCCATGCCCACGGTCAACACGATACCGGCGATGCCCGGCAGGGTGAGCGTGGCGCCGGGGATCAACGACATCACGCCGACGATGATCACCAGGTTGCCGAGCAGCGCCACATTGGCGAACAGGCCGAACACCTTGTACCAGATCACCATGAACAGCAGCACCAGGGCCATGCCCAGCGCCATCGACTTGAGGCCGGCCTCGATATTTTCCTGGCCCAGGCTGGGGCCGATGGTGCGCTCTTCAACGATGGTCACCGGCGCCGCCAGGGAACCGGCGCGCAGCAGCAGGGCCAGCTCCGAGGCTTCCGCCGGGCTGTCCAGACCGGTGATCCGGAAGCGGCTGCCCAGGGTGTCCTGGATGGTGGCCACGTTGATCACGTACTGGTCGGTGGTGCTTTCCGGCACCTGACGGCGCTCGCCGTCCTCGCCCTCGACGGTTTTCATCACCGTCTTGGTCTCGATGAACAGCACCGACATGGGGTTGCCCACGTTCTTGCTGGTCACGCGCTGCATGCTGCGCGCGCCGGTGGAGTCCAGCTCCACGTTCACCTGGGGCGTGCCGCTTTGCTGGTCGAAGCCCATCTGCGCGTTGGTGACCTGATCACCGGTGGCGATCTTGGATTTCTCCAGAATCACCGGCCGGTCGTTCTGGGATTTGAACGGGAAAATCTCGGTGCCCGGCGGCGCGATGCCGGTGCTGGCCCGGCTGGAGGAGTACTGGTCGGCGACCAGACGGAATTCCAGGGTCGCGGTGCGGCCGAGAATACGGCGCGCCTGGGAGGCGTCCTGCACACCGGGCAGCTGCACCACGATGCGGTCGGCGCCCTGGCGCTGCACCACCGCGTTGCCCACGCCCAGCTCGTTGACCCGGTTGTTCAGCGCGGTGCGGTTCTGGTCGACGGCGTAATCCTGCAGCTCATCCAGCGTGCTCTGGTTCAGCGTCAGGGTCAGCCGGGGCCGTTCCTCGGACTGGTCCAGGGTGAACTCCGGCAGCGCGGTGCGCAGCGGCGCCCGCGCCGCGTCGGCGGCGATCTGGTCGTCCAGGGTGATGACCAGCTTCTGACCTTCGATGTCCACGCTGCGGTAGCGGATGCCCTCGTTACGCAGCGTCAGCTTGGCCTGGCCGGACCAGGCGTCCATGCGCTGCTCGATCACCGTGGCCATGTCCACCTGCAGCAGGAAGTGCACCCCGCCGCGCAGGTCCAGGCCCAGGTTCATGGGCGAGGCGCCCACCGCGCGCAGCCAGTCCGGCGTGGTGGGGGCCAGATTAAGCGCCACCACGTACTCTTCGCCGAGCAGGCTGGAAATACGCTCGCGGGCCCGCAGCTGCGCGTCCGTGCTCTCCAGGCGCACCATCCAGGAATTGTTGATGGTTTCGCCTTCGCCGTGTTCGATGCCGGCGTCGTCGAGGGCGCCCAGCACCCGGTCACGAACCGGCACCGGCACCTGGCCGCCGGCGTCGTTGGCACTGATCTGAATGGCCGGAACGTCCGGATAAAGATTGGGCAGCGCATAGAGGCCGCACCCCAATAGCACGGCCAGGAGCAGGAAAAATTTCCAGCGCGGATAGCGGGTCATAATGGTCTTCCGGTTCGGCCGGCGAGGACTTATATGGATTTAATGGTGCCTTTGGGCAACGTGGCCTGGACACTCTGTTTCTGCAGTTTGATCTCGAGGTTGCCGCTGATTTCCAGTACCACGAAATCGTCGGTGACCTTGGTCACCCGGCCGAGAATGCCGCCGCTGGTGATCACTTCGTCGCCTTTGTTCAGGCTCTGGACCAGATTCTTGTGTTCCTTGGCGCGCTTTTGCTGCGGACGGATCAGGAAGAAGTAGAACACCGCTACCATTACCACCAGCATGATCAGCTCGATACCGCCGCCGCCAGGAGCGGCCCCACCGGTTTGAGCGTGCGCGGGTGAAATCAACCAGTTCATGACGTTACTCCACGTTATCGTCGTTAAATCGCGGGTACGGGACGGCCCAAAGCCGCGTAGAAGTCGCTAATAAAGGCGCTCAATGTACCCGCTTCGATAGCCCCCCGCAATCCGGCCATCAGCCGCTGGTAATGGCGCAGATTGTGGATGGTATTGAGTTGCGCGCCGAGCATCTCGTTGCAGCGATCCAGATGGTGCAGATAGCTGCGCGAAAAATGCCGGCAGGTATAGCAATCACAGTTTTCGTCCAGCGGCCCCAGGTCGTGCCGGTGCCGGGCGTTGCGGATCTTGAGCACGCCTTCGCCGACGAAAATATGGCCGTTGCGCGCGTTGCGCGTGGGCATCACGCAGTCGAACATATCCACGCCGCGCCGCACCGCTTCGACGATGTCCTCGGGCCGCCCTACCCCCATCAGATAGCGGGGCCGGTCCTCGGGCATGTGCGGGGTCAGCGCGCCCAGGGTGCGCAGCATCTCTTCCTGGGGCTCGCCCACGCTCAGGCCGCCCACCGCATAGCCGTCGAAGCCGATATCCACCAGCCCGTCCAGCGATTCGCGGCGCAGGGCGTCGTACATGCCCCCCTGTACGATGCCGAAACAGGCCGCATCGTTCCCCAGATCGTCGAAATGGGCCTGCTTGGAGCGTTTCGCCCAGCGCAGGGAGAGGCGCATGGAGTCGGCGGCCTCGGTCTCGGTGGCCGGGTACGGCGTGCATTCGTCGAAAATCATGCAGATGTCGCTGTCCAGATCCGCCTGCACGCGCATGGCGATTTCCGGATTCAGCTCAATGCGGTCGCCGTTGATCGGGCTCTGGAACACCACGCCCTGCTCGGAAATCTTGCGCATCTCGCCCAGGCTGAACACCTGGAAGCCGCCGGAATCGGTGAGGATCGGCCGCTGCCACTGCATGAAGCCGTGCAGTCCGCCGTGGGCGCCGATCACTTCGGTGCCGGGGCGCAGCATCAAATGGAAGGTATTGCCGAGGCAGATCTCCGCGCCGATGTCTTCCAGGTCCCGGGGCAGCATGCCCTTGACGGTGCCGTAGGTGCCCACCGGCATGAACGCCGGGGTTTCCACACTGCCGCGCGGGAAGGTCAGCCGCCCGCGCCGGGCGGCGCCGTCACTGGCCAGGTGCTGGAAGGTCATTCGGGACATGACAAGCCTCGCTGCGCGTCGGGCGCTCTTTCAATGAACATGGCGTCGCCGTAACTGAAGAAGCGGTAGCGTTCACGGATCGCCTCCTCATACGCCGCCAGCACCCGCTCACGGCCGGCGAAGGCGCTCACCAGCATCAACAGCGTGGAACGCGGCAAATGGAAGTTGGTAACCAGCGCGTCCACCTGGCGGAATTGATAGCCCGGGTAGATAAAGATATCGGTTTCCGATTCACCGGCTTCAAGCGCACCGCCGGCGGAGGCCGCCTCCAGGGTGCGCAGGGCGGTGGTGCCCACCGCCACCACCCGGCCGCCCCGGGCGCGCGTCGCCTCGACCTGCTCCACCAGCGCGGCCTCGACGCGGAACCGTTCGCTGTGCATGGGGTGGTCCTCGACCCGCTCCACCCGCACCGGCTGAAAGGTGCCGGCGCCCACATGCAGGGTCACGAAGCCGGTTTCGACCCCCATCGCCTGCAACTGGTCCAGCATCGGCTGGTCGAAATGCAGGCCGGCGGTGGGCGCCGCCACGGCGCCGGGCTCGCGGGCGTACACGGTCTGGTAGCGCTCCTGGTCGGCGCCCTCGTCGGGACGGTCGATATAGGGCGGCAGCGGCACATGACCGATGCGCTCCAGGGCCTCCAGGGCGGTCTCGCAGCCGCTGAAATCCAGCTCGAACAGCTCGCCACGGCGGCCCTCGACCCGGGCACCGATGCCCTGTTCGAACACCAGCCCGGTGTCCGGCTTGGGCGACTTGGAGGCACGCACGTGGGCCAGCGCCCGGGTGCCCTCCAGCAGCCGTTCGATCAGCACTTCCACCCGGCCGCCGGAGCTTTTGTGCCCGAACAGACGCGCCGGAATCACCCGGGTGTCGTTGAACACCAGCAGGTCGCCGGGGCGCAGGTGGCCGGCCAGGTCCGGGAACCGCTGATGTTTCAGGTCGTCCACGGTGAGCGCCAGAAGGCGGGCGTCGCGGCGCCGCTCGGGGGGATGGCGGGCGATCAGCTCTTCGGGCAGATCAAAATCAAAGTCGTCGACTCTCACGCGGTTATTCCTCCACCCCGGTCAGACCGCCTTGGCGCCCTTGGGCAACACCACGGTGGCGGTGAGCGACAGGCGGTCATGCAGGGTCTGGTGCGGGTGCACCAGCACCACCAGATAGCCGGCGCCGAGGGTCAGCCAGGACAGCCCGGCGGCGGCGAAACGCGCCACCGTCTGCCAGAAACGCATGGGCCCGCCACGGTAGTCGCGCACCTGCAGGCGCCAGGCGCGCATGCCCAGGGTCTGGCCGCCATGCAGCCAGAACCAGGCGTAGAAGGCCCAGGTTTCCAGTATCAGCAGGGGAAACAGCACGCCGCGCAGCACCATCGGGTCGGCGCGGGTGACGCCGTTGATGTCCTGCACCGGCAGGCCGGTGTGGTTATAGAGAAGCACGAACAGGCCGGCGCTGACGAACCACAGGGCGATCACCAGGAAGCCGTCGTAAACCAGGGCCATAAAGCGTTTGAGCAAACCGGCGGGTTTGGCGTCTTCAATCATGGGGGCTCCGACGGGCGGACCAGCGTCTGGCGACGAACGGATACGGAATAAAAAGCCCGCGTGTAACGGGGGCTTCGTTTCATGCTGGGTAGCAGAGCGGGACTTGGCCCAATGCGCGAGTGTAGCAGAAACCGACTCAAAACCGCCAATGATCCGCCACCGGGCGCCTCTTCCCCAGACCCACTTCTGGCGAACTTTCTGTCGTGATCAATCCAAAGACCGTGCCTATGCCGAAGCTGGGTTTCACCGAGGCGCTAATGCTCCCGGGGGCCTGACGTTAGAGCCATAGGGGCGCCGATCAACCGTATTCAGTCCGCACATCGTGCCGGCGCTCCTTTAGCACCGCGTCGCGGATCATGCGCCAGACAAAATCACCTATCTCCTCTAGCGTGTAGCGACCATCGTCGCTAAACCAGGTGGCTACCCAGTTGAGCGCACCGAGGCCTATAAGCCGCAGCAAATCCAGATCCACTTCCTTTCGAATTACCCCTTTCTCCGCCAGTGACTTGAGCATAGTCGCCCAGAGGGACTCATAACGGTCGCGCAACTTGATCATCTCCTTACGTGCTTCGCCGCGCAGAGAACGCCACTCAAACAACAGTACATAGACCATGTCCGAGCCGCTGACCAGCATCTGAAGGTGCGCATTGATGCCTCTACGCAACTGCTCCACGGGTTCCGCCGCACCGGCCACGGCTTCGGAGACAGCAGTCGAGGTTTGCTCCAAACCAAGGCGCATCAGATCAACAAGAATATCCTCCTTGGCCTGATACCGGTAATGAAGGCTGCCGGGCAGCAAATTACACGCTTTTGCGATTTCTTTCACCGTGGTCCGGTCATAGCCCTGCTCACGAAACAGTCGAGCGGCGGATGTCAATACAAACTGACGATCAGACCGGGCCGGACCGGCCGGGCGCTTTTTTTTCATGGTTTTCTCCTCCGGCCTCGGGGTACGGCGCGAATCCGAATTGCGAGAGTCCATTGCCTGCGTCAGACCGACGACTCCCCCATAATGGCTCGTCACGCCGAAGATCCGCGCGGCCCCGCTGATTTTCTCACAAGTCATCGGCTAAGCACCACCGGCCTTGGTCAGCTGGCCAGGGAAGGGGTCCGGGCCGTGTACGGTCTGCGTCGCACCGAATGCCGGTGCTGCTTCGGTATCATGCCTTATACCAACGATTTCAATTCGGTGCTCGGATCTTTCAATGCTTCAACATCGACGTCCTTGCCTTGATATACAAGCTTCTTCCCGACCATGAAGGCCATGGGCAGATTTACCGCGTCAACGGCCACCAGCCGGCTTCCGCGTAAATAGAATACCACAAACGCTTCATCCGAGGGATCGCCGCGAACCACCCGCTGATCGTGGTTTTGAGATAACCCCACCATTTGTAAGCGTACGTTAAACTGGTTCGACCAGAACCACGGCACGCTTTTGTAGGGCACGCGCTCACCCATAAGCGTCGCGGCCGCCGTACGAGCCTGATCGACGGCATTCGCCACGGACTCAAGTCGTTGCATCTTTTCAAATAACAGATTCCGGTGGCGGGTACAGTCGCCGATCGCCAGGACAGCGGGATCCGCGGTACGAGTAAACTCGTCAACGACAATACCGTCATCACAGGGCAAGCCCGCGGCCTCGGCCAGAGCGGTTTCCGGAAGAACACCGATGGAAACAAGCACGATATCGGCCGGCACGATACCGCCGTTCGCCAATCTCACGCCAGTCACACAACCTTGCTCTCCCGCTTCGAAGCCGGTAACCGCCGTGTTCAAACGTACATCCACGCCGGCGTCAGTATGCTTGGCGTAAAAGAATGCGGACATCTCCGACCCAGTAACCCGTTGCATAAGCCGATCAGCGGCTTCCAGTACGGTGACATCGACGCCGCTCTTGTTTGCGCTGGCGGCGACCTCGAGACCGATATAGCCGCCACCCACGATGACCAAACGTTTCCCCGCAACTAATTGTTCACGCAAGTTATCCGCATCGGCTATATCATGCAGATAGTGAATGCCTTTCAAGTCCGCTCCTGGCGCATTCAAACGCCGAACACGCGATCCCGTGGCCAGGACAAGTTGATCGTATTTCAAGGTGCTCTGGTCCGACAACCGGATGATTTTGTTGTTTCGATCGATTTGCACGACTCGCACACCGAGCCGCAACTGATGACCCGCGTTTTCATATATTGAGCTTGGCTTCAAATACAGTGAACCCTGATCAACTTCGCCTGTCAGGTAATTCTTGGACAGAGGCGGGCGCTGATAGGGTGGGTGGGGCTCTTCGCCCACCAGAATCACTTTATGCTGATATTTCTTTTGCAACAGTGTTGTCAAAAGCGCTCCCGCCGCGTGCCCGCCGCCAACGATGACCGTCGTTTGTTTCTGATTGTTCGTCATAGCCTGTCTCTTTTCTACTGTGCCTTGGGGTCCGATTTCACGATTACAAACGCCATGGGGACGAGCTCGCCGCACTCAATACCGAGATCGGCCGCGGGAAACCTTGAAATCCTCGAGAATCATCTCGGCCCCCTTCTCGCCAATCATGGTCGCTGGCTGATGAGTATTTCCGCCCACCAGGGTCGGCATAACGGAAGCATCAACCACCCGCAGGCACCGGAGGCCATGCACGCGCAGTCGGGGATCGACCACCGCCATTGGATCCAATCCCATCTTACAGGTACCTACAGGGTGATAGGCCGACTCGCCGCTATGCCTCACCCATGTGGCGAGGTCTTCGTCACTGCGCAGCGTCGGTCCCGGCGATATCTCGACCTCGTGGTGAGGCGTGAAAGCCGGCTGCTCCAGAATCCTGCGTACTAAACGCACCCCCCGAACGAGTCTCTCGACGTCGGTGGGCTCAGCCATATAATTGGGGTCTATCAGCGGTGCCGCGAATGGGTCGGCACTGTGCAGACCGACGTGGCCGCGCGACAAAGGCCGGAGCCCATAAATCATTACGATGTAACCATAACCGCTCATCGCGGTCTTCATGTCCCGCCCGTGATCAGCGTACAACATCGGCCCGAAATGCAGTTGCAAGTCGGGGATCGGCTCCTCCGCGCGGGAACGAATAAACCCACCGGCCTCGGCGCCGTTACTCGACAGTACACCGCGGCGACCGCTCAGATACTGCAGCAGGGCCCGAAGGCCCTTGAACCAGTAGCTCGGATGCATGGAAATGCTCTGGCGGTCGCGCGCTCTGACACGCACGAACACGTCGATGTGATCCTGCAGATTCCGTCCGACGCCCTCCAGCTCATGACGCAGTTCAATCCCGTGCCGGGACAGTTCACCGCGCGGTCCAATTCCGGAAAGCATCAGCAGCTGCGGAGAGTTAAACGCGCCGCCGCAGAGTACAACTTCGCGCCGGGCACGGACCTGAGCCAGCCCCTTCGCGCTCCGATATTCGACACCGGTGGCACGGCCGCCCTGGAGCAACACACGCGTGACGTGCGCTCCGCTGCGGACAGTCAGGTTGGACCGAAACGCCGCGGGTTCGAGATAGGCACGCGCATTGCTACAGCGCGTGCCGTCCTTCTGATAAACATAGTAGTAGCCCACGCCTTCCTGTTCACGGCCGTTGAAGTCCGGGTTGCGCCGGTGGCCCGCCTGCATCGCCGCCTTGACGAACGCCGTGCTCAGCGGGTTGGTATAGCGGCGCTCGGTAATATTAAGCGGACCACCCCGACCATGAAACGCCGTTTCAAGAGCCGCCAGCTCCGGCTCGAAATGTTCGGATCTTCGGAAGTAAGGCAACACATCGGCATACGACCACCCTTCGCAACCGAGCCGTGCCCACTCGTCGTAGTCCCGGGCATGTCCGCGAATGTAGACCTGCGCGTTCATGCCGCTGGACCCGCCGACCATCTTACCCCGTGGCTGATACAAGGCACGGCCATACATGTGCTGTTGCGGCTCGGTATTGAACTGCCAGTTGACGCGACGACTGAAAATCAGCTGCAGAAAGCCCAAAGGCATATTCACGAACGGATTGCGGCGGCTCTCCGGACCGGCCTCAAGCAACAGCACCGAATGGCGGCCGCATTCGGATAGACGGTTGGCGACGACGCATCCGGCCGAGCCCGCCCCAACCACGACATAATCGAACTGTTCGGGTGACATCGGCTCCGGACGTAAATTCAATTTTTTGCGGTCAACTTGACCATTAGCTTGGAATAGCCCCGCACAAAGTTGGACTGCACACGCTCGGGCTCACCCACGACCTCTATGTTATCAAAGCGCTTGAGTAACTCTTCCCACAAAACCCGCAATTGCAACTCAGCCAGACGGTTGCCCATGCAACGGTGAATGCCGTAGCCAAAGGAAATATGATTGCGCGCGTCCTTGCGATCAATAATAAGCTGGTCGGGATTTTCGAACTTTCGTTCGTCCCTATTACCCGAGGCATACCACATCAACACGCGGTCCCCTTTCTTAATGGTCTGACCACGCAGCTCCACGTCCTGCGTGGCAACCCGGCGCATGTGCGCGAGTGGAGTTTGCCAGCGGATAATTTCCGAAACCATGTTCGGAATCAATTCCGGGTTTTTCTTCAGCTTGATGAATTCCTCGGGGAACTGATTCAGGGCCAGCACACCGCCGCTCATGGAGTTGCGGGTAGTGTCATTGCCGCCAACAATCAGCAGCGCCAGGTTGCCGATAAACTCCATCGGACGGTTGATCAAATCCCGGGTATCCTCGTTACTCTGTAGCATGCTGATCAAGTCGAAACCCGGAGGCTCGCCAGCCTTGCGTCGTGCCTCCTTGTCTCGCCAAAGCCTCGAGAATGACCAGGCCATGTCCGCGGCATCGTCAAACATGATGTCTTCGTCGGTAAACTCGCCACCAGTCGCCGAAGATGCTCCGGACAGTCGGTCCGACCAATCAACCAGCTTGTGACGCTGCTCGTAAGGGAAATCCAGCAACGTCGCCAACATGCGCCCTGTTAACTCCTTGGACACTGCCGGCACCCAGTTGAAAGCTTTGTCCAGGGGCAGGCTGTCGAGCACCTCGGCGGCGCGCTGCCGGATCAGCCCCTCCATTTCCTTGAGATTCTGGGGCGCCACCACACCTTGGACCGCCCGGCGTTGCACATCATGTTTTGGCGGATCCATGGCGATGAACATTTCCACCGACAACCCTTCCGGAGGATCACCCAGAATAATCTGTGGCTCGGAGGAAAAGAGCTCGTGATTCTTATCGACGAACAAAATGTCTTCATAGCGTGTCACCGACCAGAATGGCCCGAACTGGCTGCTTTTCTGGAAGTGCACCGGTGCCTCATCACGTAACCGCTTGAAATAGGCACCCCACTGATCTTGCCGATACAGAAAAGGGTTGCTGGTGTCAATATCCTCAAGTGCCAGGGTATTGACGTCAGGCACGGGCTGTTCGAGAAACTTGACCTGTGGGCGTGTTGACCCCAGTGCCTTTTTCTTCGCTTTCATTAGAGATTTGAGTGCCTTGATCTGTAAGTGCATAGGCACCAATCTCGATGTGGCATTAATCATCTTTGTTTGCATGGCATCGTTCGTGCCTGACTTGGTTGACATGGTGACCTCCCGCTACATCTGAAATTCAGGCAACAGAACGGTCATACCGTCCATAGCCTCTGTGGTTCGAATCTGACAGCCCAGCCGAGAGGTTTCTGCCCGTTCAGGAGTCATGGACAACATCTGCTCTTCAGCATCATTTATTTCCCCGGTTTTCCCGAACCATTCATCGGTCACTATCACGTGGCAGGTGCCGCAGGCGCATTCCCCACCGCAGTCTCCGTCGATGCCGGGCACAGCGTTATTAACAGCAACCTGCATCAGCGAGGAACCAGCTTCAAACTCGGCAATGTGCTCGGTACTGTCATGCTCAATGAACGTAATCTTACCCAAGACCTTTCTCCAGCAAGTAACTTAATGACTGCATCGTGGTTGTTGATTGGCTTGCCGGGGAGGTCATTTATTGACACACTGGGGTCATTTAAAGACAGGCATGCCTATCAACGGACCGTATCAATGACACAGCGGAAAGGTGAACCGAAAGCTTCGGAAGGCGGCATTCCGTCGAACTATTCACGACTTATTGCCCGCGAGCTGGACTTAACCGTCAGCCAGCTACCCTCGTTGCTGCAAGGTACCGGTCTCGGTATCGCGCAATTTCTGGGCGAGGACAGTCTGCTCACGCCAGCTCACCAGGTGCGGATTTTACGCAATGCACTGGCGTTGTCCGGCCAGTTTGAATTCGGCTTACGGCTGGGTAAGCGTCTGACCCCGGCGACCCACGGCGCCATCGGTTTTGCCGCCTCGAGCAGTCCGGACCTGCTCACCGCGCTACAGGCGATTCAGACATTCCTACCTACTCGCGCAAGCATCGTCGAGCTACACCTGCAGGAAGCTGAAGAACACCTGGAATGCCGACTGGACTTCCAAGTGCCGCTGGACGCGGATATCGAGCGTTGCCTGGCGGATACCATGATCGTGGTGCTGCTTGAATTCGGCGAGTTCGTTGTCGGTCGCCCACTACATGAGGCTGAAATTTGTTTTACCCACCGGACACCTGAGTACCACGCGATGTACTCGGACTACTTGCCCGGTCGCATTCGTTTTGGCTCCGATAAGTTCACACTAAAACTGCCGATGGCACTGTGCCGGGAACCGAACGCCTCCGCCAATCATGAAAATTACCGCCTGGCTCTTGAGCAATGTGAATCAATGCTTGCCGAGCTTCAGAACCACAAGCCCAGCTACCAGACCCGGCTTAAGAAGATGATGCTATCGAGACCCCCCGGTTCGCTCAGCGAAGACGAAGCAGCGGCCTCCCTTTTCATGAGCAAACGCACTCTCGCTCGCAAGCTCAAGGAGGAAAACAGTAGTTTTAGGAAAATTCGTGACGAAATCCTATCCCGGCAAGCGATCAGCTACCTGTGTGACAGCAAGCTTTCGATCGAAGCCATCGCCGCGTTGATGAACTATCATGACGGAGCCAATTTCAGGCGTGCCTTCAAGCGCTGGTTCGGTCTTTCACCCGATCAGTACCGGCAGCACGCCGGTTCCCGGCACACCCTACCCCCTGCCCCCTAGGGTCGCCCGGTACCACGCTCCGGCATTCCGTTTCCTTTCTTTTGTACCGTATCTCGACCGGCCTTTCCCGCCGATCCGACGCGATCTGTTTCCCGGCGCGCGAAGATATCCACTGACTGCTTTTTCGGGCCTTGACATTTGGTCAATCGCCCAAATAGAGTGATTCAACAGTCGAACTACTCAGGAGGCCGACATGGTGATCGCAAGCCGCAAGATTGGTTACGATGAAGTCGAGCATAGGGATTTGAACTTCGGCATGAGTCCGGAGACGGTGCCACGCCATTGGTTCAACAATGATCCGTGGATGACCCATTGGATGAACGCGATCCTGGCCGCGGTGCCGGACGGCGAGCGCTGGGTCATGCAGGCCACGAGTAAGCAACTCGAGAATCTTCACGATCCGTCAGTGCGCAAAGCCGCGATCAGCTTTATTCGACAGGAACGCACCCATGCACGGGAGCATGACGCCATGAATGAAGCGATGGTCGCGCACGGCATTCCAATAGACCGGGCGGAGGCCGTGTTCAAGGCGATCAGAAAGCCCCTTCAACGCTACCTGGGCGGTGTCACCCAATGCGCCATGGCCGCGAACTTCGAGCATTTCACGGCCGTGATTTCCCAGGTAATGCTCGATCATCCGGAACTGTGGGACGATACCAGGCTGGAAGTCGCTGCCATGCTGTTCTGGCACTTCGTGGAGGAGACGGAGCACAAGTCAGTCAGCTTCGATGTGTTCGGAGAGGTGAGCGGCGGCGGCGTCCGCGCTTACGCGATCCGCATGGCGACGCTCGCTCTGGGTACAGCCCTTTTCCTGCCTCTGGTGCACGGCAACTGGCTGTATTTCCTCTGGAAGGATAGGCAGCTCACGAACATTCCCTCGGCACTGCGCGCCATTAAGTGGTTGTACTTCGCACCCGGGATCTTCACCCGAGCTTTTGTGATCGATACGCTGCCGTTTCTCTCCCCCCGCTTCCATCCATGGGACGCCGATAACCGGGAAGTCATCCACGCCTGGAAGCGCGCCTACGAGGAAACCGGCGATGCCCAGCAGGCTTACCAAGCATTCCGGCAATGGCATGACGATAACAGGCGTGACACAACAGCGGAACGAGTGGCGGCGGCGTGAGCGGTGCCAAGCGTAAAACACTGAAACCCTCCGAGGGGGCAGCGGCCCTGGTCACTGGGGCGGGCAGCGGCATCGGCCGCAGCTTCGCCTATGAGATCGTGCGCCGTGGCGGATCAGTGATCTGCGCGGATATAGACCGCCAGCGCGCCGAGCAAACCGCCAGCATACTCTCGGAATTGGGCGAAGGTCGGGCTGTCGCCTACCGCTGCGACGTAGGTAGCGAAAAACAGATGGCCGCGCTCGCCGACAAGGCCGAATCGCTGCTCGGACGGCCAATGACGTTGGTGGTCAATAACGCCGGGGTGGGCGTAGGCGGCCGCATCGGAGAAGTGCCGCTTGGCGATTGGCGCTGGTGCCTCAAAGTCAATCTTTGGGGCGTCATTCATGGTTGTCACTTCTTCGCACCCAAGTTGCGCGCACTGGGCTACGGCGGCATTGTCAACGTGGCTTCGGCCGCCGGTTTCGGCGCGGCGCCGGAGATGAGTGCGTATAACGTGACCAAGTCCGCGGTCCTTTCACTCTCCGAAACTCTGGCGGCCGAGCTGACCGGCACCGGCGTGCATGTTTCGGCCCTGTGTCCCACCGTGGTACCCACCAATATTCTGGACAAGGCGCGCCTGCCCGAGCACCGCGGCGATTTCGCCCACGCGGCCATGCGCAAGTGGACCTTCGCCACCAGCGACCAGGTGGCACGCCGGACCCTGGACGCCCTCGATCGAAAGCAGCTTTATGTGGTGCCGCAGTTCGACGGGCGTTTCATATGGCGGTTCAAGCGCTACGCGCCGCGGCTATACGCTCGCGCGCTGGGCGAGGCGTATCGCCTGGCCGGGGGCTGATATCCGGCAGGAGGCAAATCATGACATCATTCTCGGCAAGAGTTGCCGACCGTGGTTTTCGGCTACTGATGAAGCGCGAGCCGGCTAGTCCCGACGAGTTGGTGATACGGTTACGGCGCATCGCCGCGGTGGCCCGCCTGCCGGGCGGGCTGCCGTCCGGAGTCACCGCGCGCAAGACCACCATTGGCAATCAACCGGCCGTGCCACCCGGCGTGCCGGCGGTGCGTGTCAGCCCCAGTCAGCCCACGGCCACCGTGCTGTATCTCCACGGTGGCGCTTTTATCAGTGGCCGTTTCCCTACTTATGCTGAGCTTTGCGGGCAACTGGCCAAGAGACTGAACGCACGCGTGTTCTGGATCGACTACCGCCTAGCGCCGGAGGCGGCCTACCCGGCCGCCCTCGACGATGCCCACCATGCCTACAAGGCGCTGGCCGAGGACTATCCTGACGAGCCGCTGGCCCTGATCGGAGATTCCGCGGGTGGCAACCTCACTCTGGCCACGCTGCTGAGGCTGCGCGATGCGCAGGCCGCCTCGCCCGATTCCTCCCCCCGCATGCCAGCCTGCGCCGTGTCGATCTCGCCCGGCGCCGACGCGGTTGGCGATACACCGTCGCGCCAGGCCAACGCGGCCAGCGATGCCATGCTGACTCCACGCATGATCGAGATGGCCACCAATCTGTATCTGGCCGGCCATGATCCCCGGGATCCCTATGTCTCACCGATCTACGGCGATTTCCGTGGCCTGCCGCCTCTTATGCTCACTGTGAGCGAATCCGAGGCCCTGCGTGATGATGCCTATCGGGTAGCGCACCGTGCGCGCCAGGCCGGCGTGGCCGTGACCCTGCGCGCCCGCTGGAATATGCCACATGTGTGGCCGGTGTTTCATTCCATGTTGCCGGAGGCGCGCCAGGACGTTACCGAAATAGTCGGCTTTATGCGCCGGCATTTGTCGGCGCCCGTAGCATGCACCCGGGCCGTGGCACGGACGAAACTGCGCCTCGCGCATAGCGGCTAAGCGACCTGCCAAAAACTGGAAGGAGGACCACTATGAATGTCGCGGAGGACCGGATTCAACAAAGCCGTCGTGGCCAGCGGGCGCCGCGCCACGGGAGCGCTGAACCCGACCACGAGATTTTGATCATCGGCGCCGGCTTCGCCGGAATGGGCGCGGCCATCGAGCTTCTCAGCCGCGGCATGAAATCCTTATCAATCATCGAGCGTGCCGCCGATGTCGGCGGCACCTGGCGCGACAACCGCTACCCCGGAGTGGCGGTGGACATCACTTCTTTCGTCTACTCATTTTCCTTCGAGCAGAATCCGAACTGGTCGCGGGTCTTCGCGCCGGGTGACGAGCTGCAGAACTACGCCCGCCGTGTGGCCAGCAAATACGGCCTCTATCCCTACATACGTTTCGGCGTCAGCGTGAAGCGTGCCGAGTTCGATGAAGGCGAGCACTTGTGGCGGGTGACAACCGACAAGGGATGTGTCACCGCACGCCACCTAGTGTCCGCCACCGGCGGGTTGATCTCGCCGAAGATGCCGGATATCGAAGGGGTCGAGGATTTTCAGGGCGAGCGCATGCACACCGCGCGCTGGGACCACGAAGTGGATCTCACCGGCAAGCGGGTGGCGGTGATCGGTACCGGCGCCACCGCGGTGCAGCTGATTCCCGAAATCGCCCCGCGGGTGGCGCATCTGGATGTCTATCAGCGCACGCCCATCTGGGTACTCAAGAAACCGGATGTCCGTATGCCCGGCTGGATGCGCACCGTCTTTCGTTGGTCGAGCCTGGCCCAGCAGGGAGTACGTACCACCACCGATGCGCTGACCGAATCGTTGATGATCATCGCGGCGGTTTACTATCGGCGCTTTCCTTGGCTGGTGCAATGGGCCCAGCGCGCCGGCGTCAACAACATGCGCGAGCAATTGCCCGATAACCCGGAGTTATGGGGCAAATTAACCCCGCGATATGGCTTCGGCTGTAAGCGGCCGACATTTTCCAACAACTACTTTTCCACCTTCAGCCGTAGCAACGTCGATCTGATCACCACCCCTATCCAACGCATCACTCCCAAGGGCATCGAGACCATCGACGGCATTGAGCACGAGATCGATGTGCTGATCCTGGCGACCGGCTACAAGGTTTTCGAAAAGGGCAATCTGCCCTCCTATGAAGTCGTGGGACGCGGCGGTGTGGATCTGGGCGAATTCTGGGAGCGGAACCGTTACCAGGCCTATGAGGGCCTGACAGTACCCGGCTACCCCAATCTCTACATCATGCTGGGTCCATACGCGCTGATTGGTTCATCCTATTTCAAAATGGTCGAGGGTAACGCCATTCACGTGGCGCGCTGCATCCAGGCCGCCCGAAAGCGGGACGCGACTTGCGTGGAGATTCGTCAAGACGTGCACGATCGCTACTTCCGGAATATCCAACGACGCCAACAAGGGACGGTGTTCCTTAACCACAATTGCGCGGCCTCTAACAGCTATTACTTCGATCATCATGGCGACGCGCCCATGCTTCGACCTTCTACCTCTTTCGAGATGCTTTGGCGAGCGAAACACCTGCCCATGGCTCATTACCATTTCAAAAAGGCCTATCCGGCAGGATGGCTATCAGATGACTCAAGGCTGACGTCCAACAGCAGGCCTTTTCCCGGAGATGATACCGTTGCGGAGGTTATTCGCCGATGACGACTCATGAGGAAACAACACCGGTGCTGGTCGGCGCCGGCCAGATCAGCGCGCGCGAACCGGATACCGAGCGCACCCCCATAGGCCTGGTCGCCGAGGCTGCCCGAGCCGCGGCGGCGGACTGCGGTGTGACCGGGGTTCTGGGTCAGATCCAGTCGTTAACGTGTCTCAACATATTGGCGCCGTCTTATTCCGATGCCCCGTCCACCCTGGCGCGGCATCTGGGCATCGACCCCGGCGAGCGCTTCTACACACCCATAGGCGGGAACATGGGTCAATGGCTGGTCGGTTACTATGCCGATCGCATCGCCGCCGGTGGTCTCGATTGTATCTTGATCGCGGGCGGCGAGGCGCTTGCCACACAGATGCGCGGCAAGGGCGCCGGCCTGTCCGGAGTGCTGGACACCGCCACCGGCGAGGGTCCGCGACTGCTCGGCGATGACCGCGAGCCGACCAATTCGGCGGAACAACGCCACGGGCTCAATCTGCCCATCCAGATCTATCCGTTGTTCGAGCAGGCGCTGCGGCGTCGCTACGGCCTTGACCCAGCCGAGCACCGACGAATGCTGGGCGAATTCTATGCCCGATTCAACGCCGTCGCGGTCGACAATCCGCGAGCCTGGCGCCGCGACCCTTTATCGGCGGCCGATATCGCCGAGCGCTCACCCAAAAATCGCATGGTCGGCGCGCCCTACACCAAGCACATGAACGCCCTCATCGCGGTGGATCAGGCCGCCGCGCTGGTAATGATGTCCGTGGCCAAGGCCCGGCGGCTGGGCATCGACCCTGAACGCTGGGTGTACCCCCTGGCCGCGGCAAACGGCCACGATCATTGGTTCGTCTCCCAGCGGGCGGATCTTTCCCGCTCGCCGGCGATCACCGCCTGCGGCGAGCGGCTGGCGGCGACCAGCGGACTCGGGATCGACGCGATCGATCACCTGGACCTGTACAGCTGTTTCCCCAGCGCTGTACAGATGGCGCGCGATGCGCTGGGTATCTCCGTGCATGATCCCCGGCCACTGACCGTCACGGGTGGCTTGGCTTACCATGGCGGGCCCGGCAACAACTATTGCACCCACGCCATCGCCGAGATCATGAACCGTATCCGCGCCGACCGAAGCACCACCGGATTGGTCAGCGGCGTGGGCTGGTACATGAGCAAGCATTCGCTGGGGCTCTACGGCGGAAGACCGCCCGTCGGCGGTTGGCGGCCGATCGATCCGGCCGGGCTGCAAGCCGAGATCGACGCCGGCCCCGTCGTGGAACTGGTGGAGCAGGCGCAGGGCAAGGCCCGCATCGAGACCTACACTGTCATGCACGACCGCGCCGACCGCCCGGTCCAGGGTATTGTGCTGGGCCGCCTGAGCGATGGCCGGCGGTTTGTTGCCAACACTCCCACCGACACGGACCTGCTCAATGCCATGACGAACGAGGAATTTCTCAATCGCACGGGCCGCGTGCACCACGATGGCAAACGCAACCTATTTACCCCGGAGGGGTGAGCGCAAGGGGGAGACGATAATGAGCATCGCGTCCGAAGCCCAGTTCGACCAAGCGCGCGTAGCCGAACGCATGCGTGACATTCGCGAGGCCACCCGCGTCGTGAGCGAAGGCTTTTCCCGGGAATACATGCGCGAATGCATCGATAATCACCGATTCCCTCAGGAGGCCTGGGAAGCGCTGGGCGAATATGGGCTGCTTGGCATCACCATTCCCGAGGACCTGGGGGGCTCGGGCGGCGGCCAGGTGGAACTAGTCGCGCTGATGGAAACGCTGGCCGAGGCCGGGCTGGTGCTGCCCATGCTGTTGCTCACTGGGTTTGCGCGAGTGCCGATCATCCGCAATGGCACACCCGGGCAAATAGAGCGGTTCGTCAAGCCGACAATCAGCGGGGCCGAGAAACTGTGCTTCGCCATCACCGAGCCGGATGCCGGGACCAACAGCTTCGCGATGTCCACGCTGGCGACACCGGATGGTGACGGCTATCGGCTGACCGGGCGCAAGGTTTTTATTTCCGGTGCGGCGGACGCCGATCGAATGCTGGTCGTGGCCCGCACCCAAAAAGCCGGCGAAGTCAAACGACGCACCGAGGGTATGTCCTTGTTCGTGGTGGATACCGACGCGCCCGGCGTGGAACTACAGCCCCTGAATATCGACGTCGGTTGGCCGGAGCGGCAATACCTGGTTTTTTTCGATGACGTCAAACTCGACGCGGGTCGCTTGATCGGCAACCCGGGACAGGGCCTGGCCGGAATGTTCGAGGCGCTGAATTCGGAGCGCCTGCTGGTCACCGCCATGTCCGTGGGCCTGGGCAATTACGCTCTCAAAAAGGCAGTGGCCTACGCCAACGAACGCAAACCTTTCGGCACCCCCATCGGGGGTTATCAGGCTATACAGCACCGGCTGGCCGAGGCCAAGGCCGAATTGGAGGCAGCACGGCTGATGATGATCCACGCGGCTGCGACGTTCGACGCCGGTGGCGATGCCGGTTCTCATGCCAACATGGCGAAATTGCTGGGTTCTCGCGCGGCGGTCAAAGCCGTCGAGGCCGCCCTGCAGACCCACGGCGGCTACGGTTTCGACCGGGACTACGACATCATCACGCTATGGCCTTCGGCACGGTTAATGGAGGTTGCACCAATCAACAACGAAATGCTGCTCAACTACATCGGAGAACATGTCCTTGGCTTACCCAAATCCTACTGAGACGCGTGACGTGATCGAGCGTGACGGATTCACTGCCCCGGACGGGCGGCAAATCGCGCTGTGGCGCTGGCCCGGATCGCGCGAACGCCCCACCCTGCATTGGGCCCATGCGACGGGCTTCCATAGCCAGGTTTACCGCTCGCTGCTCGACGAATTGGCTGACGATTGCAACGTGCTGGCCTGGGATATGCGGGGCCACGGGGCCAGCGCCGAGGCGGCCGATATTAAAACATTCCGCGGTTGGGAAACGTACTACGAAGACCTTGTCGCTTGGCTGGAAAGTCTGGATGAGCCTGTCTGGCTTGCGGGTCATTCGATCGGTGCCACGACCAGTATCATGGCCGCGGCCCGACGACCGGACAAGGTGCGGGGCTTGATCCTGGCGGAACCGGTGATCATGGATCCCTGGCAGGGCTGGCGATTGTGGTCGGCCAAGCTGCTACGCCAGTCACAGCGGTTTTCACTGGCCGCCGGAGCCGCACGTCGCCGCAGGGTGTTTGACTCGCGCGCCGCCGCACTGGAGAACTTTCGTGGCCGTGGTGGCTTCAGAACCTGGCCGGAAGCATGGCTGGAAAACTACGTTGAGCACGGCCTCGTGGCCCATGATGATCGTTTTCGCTTGGCCTGTACGCCGGAATGGGAAAGCACCACCTTTGCCCATACCGAACACAACCCCTGGCCCGCCGTCCGACGATTGCGGTGTCCGATGGTCGTACTGGCCGCGGAACGCGCCTCAACCTTCTCGCCAAGGGCGCGCCGGCGCCTACATGCCTTGCTACCCTCCGCCGAGTTGAACGTTCTGGCTGGAACAACCCATTTTTTGCCCATGGAGCGACCGGAAGTGGTGCGGGATGCAGTGCGACAAGCAATGCACGGTGATACCTAGAGGGTAAGGAGAAAAGCATGAAACACACAGCGGTGATCAGCGGCGTCGGCATGGTGCCGTTCGCGAAACCCGGCGCCAGCGCGCCCTACTACCAGATGGGTGCCGAGGCGGCGCGTCAGGCCCTGGCCGATGCCGGGCTGGACTACGCCAAGGTGGAGCAAGCCTACGTGGGCTATGTCTACGGCGATTCCACCTGCGGCCAGCGAGCGCTCTACCCAATCGGCATGACCGGCATTCCCGTGGTCAACGTCAACAACAATTGTTCCACCGGCTCGACCGCCCTGTTCCTGGCGCGCCAGGCGGTGGAGTCCGGCGCCGCCGACTGCGTGATCGCCCTGGGCTTCGAGCAAATGAAGCCGGGAGCGCTGGGCAGCTACTACAACGACCGGCCGACCCCCTTCGAACCCTTTGACCGGATCTGCGAGGAGCTGGTGGGACAGCCCGAGGTGCCGCTGGCGATCCGCTATTTTGGCGGCGCGGGCATGGCGCACATGGACAAGTACGGCACCAAGGCGGAGACCTTCGCCAAAATACGCGCCAAGGCGAGCCGGCATGCCGCGCGCAACCCGGTGGCGCTGTTCCGCAAGGAAGTGACAGTGGAGGAAGTGATGGACTCCCCGGTGTTGATCGGCCCAATGACCCGCCTGATGGCCTGCCCGCCGACCTGCGGCGCGGCGGCGGCCATCGTCTGCTCCGAAGCCTTCGCCAGGGCCAACGCTCTCGATCACCGAGTGCGCATCCTGGCGCAGGCGATGACCACCGACACACCGAGCACGTTCGAGGCGCGCAACATGATGCAACTGGTCGGCTATGACATGACGCGCGCCGCCGCCGATCAGGTTTACGAGGCCGCTGGCATCGGTCCGGAGGAGCTCGACGCCGTGGAACTGCACGACTGCTTCGCCACCAACGAGCTGCTGACTTATGAAGCACTGCGGCTGGCGCCGGAAGGTGGCGGCGAGCAGATGGTCGAGGACGGCGACAACACCCACGGTGGGCGCGTGGTTACCAACCCCTCGGGCGGGCTGCTTTCCAAGGGTCATCCATTGGGCGCCACCGGGTTGGCGCAATGCACCGAGCTGGTCCAACAGCTGCGAGGACAGGCCGCGGACCGCCAGGTCGAAGGTGCGCGCATTGCGCTCCAACACAATCTCGGCCTGGGCGGCGCCTGCGTGGTGACGATGTACCAGGCCACCTGAAGAGGACGAACTATGATCGACACTAAACACATCGGGCTGCGCCTGCCGACCGTCAGCTTCGAGGTCGAGAAGGGGCGGTTACGTTTTTTCGCCAAAGCCACCGGCGAAACACGGCCCGAGTACCTCGACGAGTCTGCGGCCCGGGCAGCCGGCTACCGCAGCCTGCCGGCACCACCAACCTTTCTGATGGGCGCCGACCTCGATGCCGGCACCATGACCACGTTGCTCGAAACGCTGAACGTGCCGATCGGACGCATCCTGCACGGCGAGCAAAGCTTCACCTATCACGCGCCGGTATGTGCCGGCGACGTGCTCAGCGTCGAGTCAAAGATTAGCGACATCTACGGCAAGAAGAGCGGTGCGCTCGAATTCATCGTCAAGGATTCGCTGATCAAGGACGCGACTGGCGAGACCGTGCTCGAGGCACGCAGCGTGATCGTCGTCCGCAACCCGCAGGAGAACGCAGCATGAACGCCCCCACTCGTGACCAGGTCAAGGTCGGCGAGGCGCTTCCGCCACTCGAGCTTCCGCCCATCACGCGCGCGACGCTGGCACTGTTCGCCGGCGCCTCGGGTGACCACAACCCGATCCACATTGACATCGACTTTGCCAAGGCCTCTGGCATGCCGGACGTGTTCGCGCACGGCATGCTGCCGATGGCCTATTTGGGCCGCTTTCTGACCCAGTGGGCACCGCAGACCCGGCTGCGCCGGTTCTCGGTCCGCTTCGCCGCCATCACGCCAGTCGGCGCACGGCTGAGTTGCACCGGCAAGATCGTTGAAATCACCGAGGACGGCCACGAAACACTGGCCCGGCTCGAGATCGGCGTGGTCGATAAACAGGGGGAAGTCAAGCTCGCCGGCGACGCCCTGGTGGCGCTGGCCTGAAACACGTCCTTTCCATCACCAACAAAGCAGGACTGCGTATGAAACTTCAAGATAAAGTGGCCATCGTCAGCGGCTCAGGGCGCGGGATAGGCCGGGAAATCGCCCTCAAACTCGCCGCCGAAGGCGCCAGCGTGGTAGTCAACGATCTTGATGCCGCCCCGGCGGAGGAAACGGTCGCGGCGATCAAGGACGCCGGCGGCAGGGCCGTGACCTGCATCGGCAGCGTGACACAGGAGGACTTTGCCGAACGCTTTGTGAACACGGCAATCGAACAGCTGGGAGGTCTGGACATCATCGTCAACAACGCCGGCTACACCTGGGACAACGTGATTCAGAAAATGAGCGATGAGCAGTGGCAGGCGATCATGGACGTGCACGCCACGGCGCCCTTTCGCATTCTGCGCGCGGCCTCCGAATACTTCCGCGTGCAGGCCAAGAAAGAAGCCGCCGAAGGGCGCGAGGTATTCCGTAAGGTGGTCAACATCGCCTCGATCGCCGGCACCGGCGGCAACGCCGGACAGGCCAACTATTCGGCCGCCAAGGCGGCGGTGATCGGCCTGACCAAGGCGATGTCCAAGGAATGGGGCCGGCTCAAGGTGAACGTCAACTGCGTGGCCTTCGGACTGATCAAAACGCGCCTCACAGAGGCGGAGGCTGGCTCCGATGCGAGCATCGACGTGGAAGGCCGCAAGATCAAGGTCGGCGTCAACCCCGATCTGCTCAAGACCATGGAGGCCATGGTGCCGCTCGGTCGCGCCGGCACGCCGGCCGAGGCCGCCGGGGCCGTCTATCTGTTTTGCACTCCGGAGTCGAACTACATCAGCGGTCAGACGCTGCTCTGTGGCGGCGGGTTCTCAATGTGAGGCCATGGACACCATGACGTTTAATCAATCACCCTGGATGGACGAAGAACTAACGCTGTTCCGCGACAACGTCCGTAAGTTCATCGCCACCGAAATCACACCCTTCGAAGAACATTGGGACGCCCAGCAGCACGTCGAGCGCGCGCTGTGGACCAGGGCAGGCGCCGCCGGCCTCCTGTGCACCGACGTGCCGGAGGAATACGGCGGGGCGAGAACATGTGGTCAACGGGTCGAAAACCTTCATCTCCAACGGCCATCACTGCGGCCTGCTGATCGTCGTCTGCAAGACCAATCCGGCCGAGGCCGCCAGGGGCGTCTCGCTGCTGGTCGTCGAACAGCCGGGCGAGCGCTTGATCATCGGCGTCGGCGCACTCGACGTGGAGACGGCCTCGATGGCCAAATGGTGGTGCACGCAAAAGCAGTGCGAGATCGTCGACGAGTGCCTTCAATTCTTCGGCGGCTACGGCTACATGCTCGAGTATCCCATCGCGCGCTTGTACGCCGACGCCCGGGTACAGAAGATCTACGGCGGCACCAACGAGATCATGAAGGAGCTGATTGCGCGGGGGCAGGATTGAATGCGATTCACGTCGCCGGACTTCCATCAGCCGGATGGCGATATCGCCCAGTCCCCGGGGGTGCCGCCGCCGAGCATTTCCAACAGCCCGCTAACCGTGCCGGGCGACACCTTCCCAGTATTTCTCCTCAAGCTGCTTCTTCGGCAGCTTGCCGGCCAGGTTGCGGGGCAGCTCGCCAAAGTCCACGATCTTCGGCAGCTTGAATCCGTACAATCCCTCCTTTTTGCAGTGCTCGATGATCTCCTCGCGGGTGGCCTGCTGGTGCTCCTTGAGCTCAATTACCGCCGCCGGCACCTCGCCCAGGTCCTTGTCCGGCGCCCGCACCACGGCAACGTCAAGAACCGCCGGATGCTGCTTGATAACCGTCTCGATCTCATTGGGAAAAAGATTCACCCCGCCGGAGATGATCATTTCCTTGATCCGCGAAGTCAGGTACAGAAAACCATCCTCGTCCACGTAACCAATCAGACCATCGTCGTACCAGAGCTTGCCCTCGACCCCGATATAATTCTCCTTCATCTTCTCGTCGCTGAGGCCGACATAGTTCAGCGCAAGGGCCATCGGAGAGCGCACGAGCACCTTCCCTTCCTTGCCGGGTGGGGTCCAGGTGCCGGTCTCCTCGTCATAGATCCGGCATTCCGCCGCCCGCAGCTTGCCCACGCTGTCGTAGCGCTTCGGGTTCTCCTGGTAGTCCTCGCTGGCGAGAACGCTGATCAGGCCGCTCTCCGAAGCGCCGTAGTATTCATGGAAGACATCATCCGACGCTCCCTGGCGGCGGAACAGCGCGTTAATCTCGCGCTTGACCTTGGGCGGACAAGGCGCCGCCGCGCAAATGATTACCCGCATGCTGGAAAGGTCGTATTGGGACTTCAGAGCCTCGGGCAGTGCCAGGATGCGCTCGAGCATGGTCGGGGCGACGAAGGTCCAGTTGATGCGCTCGTCCTGAATAAGTTTAAGCATGAGCTCGGGATCGAACTTGCTCATGGGCACCGCGGTGCCGCCGAGAAAGAACGGCAACACCGCGATCTGTACCCCGGCATGATACAGCGGCCCCGGAATCAGCGTGCGGATGTTGTTGCTGATCGGATCCCGGATCTTGCCGATCTTGTAGAAATGAAAGGCCGAGACCTGCATCAACCCCAACCGGGTCACCTCCTCCTTGGAGGCGCCCCGCCGCGCCTCGGCCGAATCCGATGTCAGCCGGTCACGGTCGATGTTGATGTATTTCGGCGTCCCTGTGGTACCGCCGCTGTAGGTCTTTGGGGCCATGCCCAGCTTGCCGCTTGGGAGTATGGACCGGCTGTCCCGGATCAGTGACTCGTAGGCGATCATACCCTCGGGCAACTCGTCAGCGTCAACCACGATGAAGTGTTCGACGGTGGTCAACTGATCACGAACCGACTGTACCACTTCCACAAAGGCGCCCCCCAATACCAGGGCCTTTGGCGAGGCCTTGTTGATGCATTCCGCCAACTCCTTGGGCTGAAGATGCCAATTGAGCATCGGCATGGGATTGTCCCTGAGCGTACAAGCCAGCATCAATTCGAACCATGGCGCGCCGTTGTGCATCACCTCGGCCACCGCCTCGCCTTCGCCGATACCCAGCCGGTGCAGGCCATTGGCCAGGCGGAGAACTCGATCCCTGAATTGACCGAAGGTGACCCGACGATCACCGTCGACAATCGCCTCACGATCTCCCCAATGCTCCCATAGCGCAAGCAGGAATTGCCGCGGAAGCTCCTGTCGCTTAAGCCGGCTACGCCACGCGGCCCGGACGCCACCAATCGCCAACGCGCCCCAACCAAACTGGCCCAAAATCTCCCTGAGGGCCGCACGGGCCTCGGGCATTGCTTTCAGCTGGGCTATAGCGGACATTTCGAAGATCTCCTGGCTGGTGTTATGTTGTTATGGCAGGCGCGAGACGGGGTTGGTAACCCGCCCGTTTCCGTGGTTTCCACCGAACCGGACGCGCGCTAAGCTGGACCGCAACCCGTTCAAACTCGTCGACGATTCCGGTGTTGTCGAAACGCTTAAAAGTTCCTCCCACAGGATGCGCAGTTGCAATTCGGCCAGCCGGCTGTCTATGCAACGGTGGAAGTTTCAGCAGCACCATCTGTTCCCGACCATGGTTGTGTGACAGCAGCCTATCGAGGTCATTTTTTGACAATACGGGGTCATTTGGAGACACCCAATGAGAGGCATGACGGCGAACCGGCTACAGGGCTCGCAATTCCTTCTTCAGAATCTTGCCCACCGGATTGCGGGGAATGGCGTTGATCAGTTTCATCTTTTCCGGCAGCTTGTAGACACTCATGCCCTGCTCCCTCAAGTAGTCGTTGATTTCCTCCAGGGTCGGTGGGTTATCCTCGTCAACAGGCACCACGCAGATACAGATCCGCTCGCCCATGATCTCGTCCGGTTGGGGTATGACCGCGACGTCCCGTACCTTGCCGAAGCCCAGCACCGCGTTCTCCACCTCCACACTGGAGATATTGTAACCACCCCGAATCACGATGTCCTTCTTGCGGTCATAGAACCCTAGGTGCCTGTCATCCCGCACGATGAAAAGGTCGCCGGTGCGGAAAAAGCCGTCATAAGTGAACGAAGCCGCGGTAATATCCGGGCGCTGAAAGTAGCCCGCGAACACACCCGGGCTGCGATAGCAAAGCTCGCCGATGCCACCTGGTTCGGTTATCTCCTCATCCTCATCGCCGAGAATTTTCAGCTCGACCCCGCTGACGCCGGAAGGCCATTGGACTCCTGCCTTGCCCCACCAGGGCAGGTGATCCACCCGCATCTCCAGGTCCGGCACATCGGCCGGGCCGGCTACCAGACTGGTGCCCTCGTTCTGGCCCCAGATGTTGACGATCTCGATGCCCCAGCGGCGCTTGAACTCCTGCATCGACCAGGCCGAGGGGGGCGCCGAACCGGTGGTGATGGTTCGCACGCTGGAGAGATCCAGCTGGTCCACGTTGGGCAGCTTGACAATCATGTTCAGCATTGCCGGCACCAAGATGGTGTACTGGATACTCTCCTCGGTCAGCTGGCGCAACAGGATTTCCGGCGTAATCGGATGATGCAGCACCAGGGTGCCCCTCGCCGCCAGCCAGGGGAGGTAGTTCACCCCTACCGCCGTCATGTTCACCAGCGGTGCCACACACAGGATACGGTCACCCTCGCGCAGGCCACAGGTGGTGAACACCAGGTTGGTCATGTACTCCCAGTTGTTGTGGCTCATGGGGCAGCCCTTGGGGTTTGACTCAGTGCCCGAAGTCCAGCACAGGGTGAAGATGTCATTGGCATCCACCGGCACCTCCGGGACCCGGCCCGGATCTCCATGGGCGATATCGGTCAGCGCCGCCAGGCCAATGTAGTGCTCGAAGCCCAGCTCCTGCCCCAGGGCCCGGTAATCAAAGCCGTGGAAGCTTTCCACCGAGGCGTAGAATCTGGCGCCGGTGATCTCTTTCACATAGCCCACATCCTTGCTTCGCCATTGCAGGGGCAACGCGGAAAGCAGACCGCCGGCCTTGGCCGCCGCCAGATAGAGCATGGCCAGCTCCCAGATGTTCGGCAACTGCGCCACCAGTAGGTCGTCCTTGCCGAAGCCCCGGCGTGCCAGCTCGGCGGCGGTGGCGTCCACGGCCCGACCAAACTCGGCCCAGCTGAGCCGCTGGGGCGGTGTGCCGACCAGCTCGTCACGATTGGGTGGATCCACCACCGCTTCCCGGTCCGGGTAGGCGGCACGATTGGCGGCAAAGCGATCCAGCAGGGTTCTGTCACCCCAGTAGCCTTTATCGGAGTATTCCTCGATCAGTTCAGGTTCGTGTAAGATCATTTACCCTATTCCTCCAAGCTTATTGGCCCCAACCGAGTCCGCGCTCGCTGCGCCTTACCGCCTTGTGGTTCATGGCTGGCATCCGCGAGCGGCGGGTCGGGTCTCGCCGGCGCTCACCGCCGACTCTACGGGCTTGCCGCCTCCTCCAGCGCCTGCACCGCGCGTTGCTCGGATGACGGGAGTTGTTCGGCATGGACGACGAGCGCCCGCCAGTCAAGCTGATCGGCGGCGGCATATGTAGCAAGACGGCTCCAGGCGTTGGCGCAGTCGAGCAGGACGTCGGCGGCACGGGCAAAGGATCGATCGCCAGTGAGGCGGGCAACCTCGGCGCAGAATTCCGCTTCGAGGCGGCGGAACAAGCCACCGCCTGTGCCGGCTTTCTCGACGAAGACCGGTAAGACCCTTAGCGATGCGTTAAGCTGGTCATCAGTCAGGCTATCTCCCCAGGTGGCCAGATCGTCGACGAAGATATTGACGCCCTTCAGGCCGGAGGCGACCACACCATCGGCGGGCAGGTCCGCCGGATCGAACAGCGTCGCATCCGTGCCGCGCATATTGCGCGCCGCGCTTGCCGCTGCATCGCGCGCCACCGGCAGTAGCTCAGGCAGCCGATCAGGAAAGCGTATCGGGTAAGTCGCGTGGCGATTGGGATCGGGAAAGCCATGGGAGGCACGAGCTCGCGCCAGAGCTTTTAGGGGGACTTCCTGCACCTCCTCGCGATCGTTGTCCACCACCCGGGCGACGCTGCGCCTCTCGTCGTAGCCGATGACGACGATGTCATGACGGGTGTTGGATAAACGTACCCTGAGATACGGCAGCTCGGCGATGTCAGCCCAGATCATCACGGGACGGCCGGCGTCGATTTCGTCGGCGACCCAGCGCCAACCCTCGTCCGGATCGTCGGTTTGGCGACGCTCGGTTTCAATGCCGAGGCGGTGGCAGAAGTCGAGCTCCATGTCACCGTTGCGCCCTACCAGGTAGATGGGAGGCGTGAGTTCGGATACTCTCATATACATAAAGGACAGTCCGCCGCCGAGGCCGAACACGAGCCCCTCGCCCGGCGGCCCGTCCCAGCCAAGCCCGGCCCATTCCAACAGGTCGCGCAGTGCGCCCGAGCCGCAGTGCCCACCCATCCGGTGGGGATAGTTGGAGATTTGCACGCTTTTCATTCCACTACTCCAGCTGTGTTCAAAGACCTGAGCCAACGCCGGTTGGCGTACCGCGAGCTCACTCCGCCGACGAGGCGCGGATCGAGGCCTTTTTTAACCGCCAACCTCTGGGAACGAATAGTCCTTGAACTGCTCGCGCAATTTGGCCTTCTGCAGCTTGCCGGTCGCCCCGTGCGGCAGTTCGTCGACGAATACCACGTCATCCGGCAGCCACCATTTCGCGACCCGCTGGCTCAGATAGTCGATCACGCCCTGCTTGTCGAGCTGGCTGTCCGGCTCGCGCACCACCACCAGAAGCGGCCGCTCGTCCCATTTCGGATGATGCACCGCGATGACCGCTGCCTCGGCGATCTCGGGATGCCCCACCGCTTCGTTCTCAAGATCGATGGAACTGATCCACTCGCCACCGGACTTGATCACGTCCTTGGTGCGGTCGACGATCTCCATGTAGCCTTCGGGGTCGATCTTGGAAACATCGCCGGTGCGAAACCAGCCCTCGCTGTCGAAGGCCTTGGCGCTGGCTTCAGGGTTTTCGTAGTAGCCGCTGATGATCGCCGGGCCGCGCACCAGCAGCTCACCGAAGGACTTGCCGTCCCGCGGCAGCGCTTGACCGTCGTCGTTGACGATCTTCATCTCCACCCCGAACACCGCACGCCCCTGCTTGGCCTTGATGTCGAACTGCCGATCAAGCGGCAGATCGGCGTCCTTGGGACGGATCATCGAAACCGTGCCGATCGGACTCATCTCGGTCATGCCCCAGCCCTGCTGGCCTTCGACGCCGTACTTCTCCTGGAATTCGCGCATCATCGCCCGTGGCGCGGCCGAGCCGCCGATAAGAACACGCTTGAGCGAGGTGAACTTCTGCTCGGTCTTACGCATATGACCAAGAAGCCCGAGCCACACGGTGGGCACGCCCCAGGCCTCGGTGACGCCCTCGTTATTGATCAGCTCGGCCAGGCTCTCGCCATCGAGCTTCGGCCCCGGGAAGACGATCTTCGCGCCCACCATTGGCGCGAAGTAGGGGACGCCCCAGGCGTTAACGTGGAACATCGGCACCACCGGCAGCACGGCACTCTCCTCGCCCAGATTCATTCCGGGGATGGTCAACACCGAGAAGGCGTGCAGCAGCGTCGAGCGGTGCGAGTACAGCACCCCCTTGGGATTGCCGGTGGTGCCGGAGGTATAGCAGAGCGACGAAGCGGTATGCTCGTCGAACTCCGGCCAGGCCATTTCATCGGACTGCTCGCCGACCAATTCCTCGTAGCACATCACGTTGGGCAGCGAGGTTTCGGGCATATGAGCGCGGTCGGTCATGACGACGTAGCCCTTCACGCCTTCAAACAGACCTTGCAACTTCTCCAGCAATGGAACGAAGGTCAGATCAAGGAAAATGTACTGATCCTTGGCGTGATTGACGATGTAGCCGAACTGCTCGACCGGCAGACGCGGATTGATTGTGTGACAGATCGCTCCAATGCCGGAGACCGCGTAATACAGCTCCAAGTGCCGATAGGTGTTCCAGGCCACCGTCGCGATGCGATCCCCGGCCTGGACACCCAGCGACTTGAGCGCGTTGGCCAACTGGCGGCTACGCTTGGCCGCATCTTCGTAGTTGTAACGGTGCAGGCCGCCTTCCGGAGTCCGGGACACGATCTCCTGCTCTGGATAGCTGGCGGCCGCGTACTCGATGATCTGGGAAATCATCAAAGGCCGGTCCATCATTAATCCACGCATCTGTCTCTCCTCAATCAGTCGATTTTCTCTGGCGGTTTCTGTCGGATGGCGTATTCGGAACCGCAACAGTCGACAGAACAAAATAGTATTTTTGAGCGCACTGGAGGCCCCGCGATGTTGCTTCCTAACCAAGCGCTTGCTCAAGACCCTATCCTTCTTTAACTTCGATAGGCAAGAACAAGAGCCGCCCCAGAGCGGTCAAGGACCACTCTCCGCGCGATGTCCCGAGCCCGTGTGCTGCTCGCGAAACCGGAGCATCACGCCGCCAGTGGCCGGGCAGCTCCAAGGTGCCGAAAGTGGCCCAGATCCACGAGGACTTCCCCCGCACCGGGACCGGCAAGGCCAGAAGCGCATCATACGCACCGAACTGCGCGACTTTTTCGCTGGAGCGGAAGGCGGCTGACGACGACAACACCGTAAAACCTTAAATTTTCATTGACTGATAAGAAATTTTTCGTATTGCCTCAAAAACAAGTCCAGCGCATTGTTTGTTCGACCAAACAAAGCATGCCAAATGCCACCCCCGAATAACAAAAAGGATGATTCCCTATGACGATAATCAGGTCTCACCATCAGTCCCGCAGATATCTTTTCCTCCCCAACGCGGGTCTTCGGGTCCGTCGTGCCTTGGCCGTTCTGATAGTCGTGCTGCTCCCATGCGAGGTAATGGCCGGAGCGGGCGATGCAGCAAGCACCTACGGCCTGGGCCCCATTCACGCCGGCTCGGCCCAGGCATTCAGCGCTTTCCACAGCGGTGCTTGGGCCACCTACTACAACCCGGCGGCACTTGCGCGCTCGCCGGAAGGTGAACTCACAGTGGTCTTTCAGCACGGTGACCAGGAGTTGCGTGCCGAATCACTCGGCGGAGCCGCACCATTCGATCGCGAAAACGATGTGCTCACGGACCAGAGTTCGGAGTTGCTGCTTCTTGGTATCAAGACCCGTGTCGCCGGCGCGGCGGACTTGGACACACCGATTTATCTTGGTATTAACGTCGGCGTGGATGAGTATGCCTCCAACGCACTGCCTTTCGCGGCCAATACCAGCCAGGAAGGCCAGTTCCTGCGTTTTGAGTCGCAACCCCTGTATCTCGCTTTTGGCGGTGCGGTTGGCAACGTCCTGCGCGGCGTTGATATCGGTGCCTCGGCAAGACTCACGCTGGCGGCCCAGGCCCGCCTTGAAGCGGTCTCCGATCTGTCCGGCAATACCGACTCCGAAGAGCTCTCCCTGGAAGCCGAACCGACATTGACGCCCTCGCTGGGCATTAACGTCAATTTGAGCGACACGCTGTGCGGTTCGAGCGCCTGCCTGCCTTTCGCGCTTAAACCGGAGCTGGCGTTGTTCTATCGAGGGGAATCGGAGTACGACGTCAGCGTGGACGCCAACGTGGTGATTCCTGGCGTCATACCCGAGCCGGGCCTTGATCTTGCACTGGCGACTCTCGACACGTTCCAGCCCCAGGTGTACGGAATCGGATTGCTGGTGCCTTTAGGTAAATTCGAGCTGGTTGCGGCTGTAGAGCGCCAGTATTGGTCCGATCTGGAGAGTGAATTCGCCGGTGACACGGTCAGGGACCAGGCTGGACTGCGCTTTAATGACACCACCGTTCCCCGCATCGGCGTCCGCTACACATGGTCGGACGCTCTTAAACTTTATGGGGGCGTGGCCGTCGAGGATTCCCCACTTCAATCGACCCGGTCCCAGGATGTCAACTTCCTCGACAGCGACCGTATCGTGGTCGGTGTTGGCGCCGATTACCGCCTGAAACGCGCGCCGGTAATCAATATGCCCCTTGTGATGTCCCTGGCTTATCAATACCAGCAGCTTGATGAAAGAGAGTTCAACCTCACATCCATCAACTCGCCAACCAATCCCAGCCCCTACGAGACCGTTCGCGTGGATGGCGACATACACGTCATCTCGGGTTCCCTGTCACTCAAATTCTAGACCGCGATGGCGGAGCCGAATTCAGGAGAGTAGAGATGAATAAGCAAATAAACATTCGTCCGCGGTACGTTTCGTTTGCCCTTTGGGTGTTCGGGCTGATGTTGATCAGTGCGTGCGGCGATGACGAAGGCAAAGTCGCCAATCCATGGCGCGCTTCGGACACACTGGTGTTCGCATACCCCTACCCCGGCCAGCAGGAGGTGCCGACGAGCGGCAATGTCGTGCTGCGTTTCTCCACCACACTGAGTGACGAAGTGAGCGGCGATGTCGAGGACCGTCTGCGGCTCGCCGACGACGCCGGGAACACCGTGCCCTATACCCCCGAAGTGATCGATGGCGGCCGGGGACTGGTACTGAAACCACGGACTTCACTGTCGCCCAATACGCATTATCGGCTGAGTGTCAGCGAGGCGGGCCTGGGGCGTATCGACGATACCGTATTCAAAAATTTTCAATTTCACACGATGGGCGCCCATGCGGGGTTCGCCGACGCCGTCGGCAATGACGGCTTTAAGATACTTGGCATCACCCCTCTGGATCCCGATCCACTGCTGGCCGGCATCGAGGATGCCAGAATAAATGATATGAGCACGCTACGCATGGTCTTCAACCGACCGCTCGACCCGGCCACCACCGTTTATGGCAAGCAGATCACGCTTGTCGACGACCAGGGCCAGCTGATCGACGCCTCCGTGCTACTGCAGGGGCGCTATTTGATACTGGATCCACGCCGGGACCTCGACTCGGTGGAATACACGTTAGCATTATCGGGGCTGCGCAGTCGTGACGGCTCTCTACTGCCGGAAGTCGAGCGCCAGTTCACACCCATGGGCACGCAGCCGCGCGAAACCACGGTCATCAAGGTCGGTTCCCTAGGCGAGCAACAGCCGGACCTGCAATCCCAGCTGACGGGAAGACCGGTCAATCAGGTGCCACTGGACAGCTTTATCATCGGTGACAGCGCCGTTACCGAACTAACAGGCTCGCTAGCCGCGGACCTGGGCTTTGTCCCGGACTTTGCCGATGCCGTCCCCCTCCGGGTGCCGGCCGGCACGGTACTGCGAGGCGCGCCGGTCGATGTCAACATTCTGGGGGAAATCCCCGCCGGTATCGAGACCGGCGACCTGCAGATTACCCTTCTCAGTGACGCCAACGGCTATCTGATTCCCAATCCCTTCAGTACCGAGGCGACGGCGCCTCGCTATGCACTGCTGAGAATGGATGCGGCCATGACCGCGGAGGGAACCATCGCCAATGCCGCCCTCAGTCAGAATCTGCTCAATATCCAGGTCGTCGGTCTCGCCATTGTCGAGGATGGCAAGCTGGTGCTGGATGCGATCTCCGTGGTCGACCCCGACATTCTCGGCCTTGAAAAGGCTGGTGCCCAATTATCCTTCCGCATGGAGTCCTTCGCCGGGCAGCGAAACCCGCCAATGCCTGAGCCGGATCTACGCCCTCTGGAATTACAATCCTGGTCGCCGGGTGAGGACTTCCAGGCCAACACACGCCCGGGGGATCCGGTCATTCTGAACTTTAACAAGGCGATTGATCCTGCGTCGGCGTTTCTTGATGGCGCTATCAACGTCCAGGTTAACGGCACTTCGCTACCACCTGAAGACGTCTCGATGCGTGTCGACGGCGCCACCGTCATCCTCGAAGGCACGGGAATCGTGGAGCACAACCAGGACGTTGAAATCATACTGACCAGCCAACTACGGGACACGGCGGGCAACCCGCTGAGCAAGGATTACACCCTTGATATGCGCCTTGACGATCTGTTTTTGCCGAATGGCAACCGCGACAGCCTTCGTGCGCCCTTGGTAGCCGCTGTTTTCCCCGGATACCCCTGTGCTCTGACCGACGCCCGGTTAACCGGTGAACGATCACAATGGCGTAACGGGCGCTGCCAGGGCGGCCAGGGAAGCGACCCCCTGTTCCCTGTGGTCGGGCTTTTTCGAGAGTACCCTATACGGGTCATCTTCAACCGCCGTATAGATCCGGCAACAGTCAACGGCGACACCTTTTTCGTCGAGCGTCGCGATGCCGGTGGGGATTGGCAAACGGTGCCAGGCCACCTCGACGTGCTGGCGCAACGGGTCGAGTTTTTCCCTGACAGCCCTTGGCGAGACGGTCAGCTATATCGCTATACGTTGCGCTCGGAGCCCACCAGTCCCGACTGCGGAAACAACGCCATCTGCACACTGGACGGTGCTGCCTTGCAAACACGCCAACTGTCACAGAGCAGTGACACGGCTCCAGCGCCGCGCGAGGGAGGCCCCGATATGGTGAACCACTTTGTCGTGACCGGTGACGACCAGCGTTATACCCTCGTATCCCTGCGTTCCCTACCGACGGTCGACGTCAATGCCAATCTACAGGTCGACAATTCAGAACAAGGTGCTACCGACAACAATGGTGTCATCAAGGCGCCCGCCAACCACCTGCGGTTGGAGCTGCGGGACACCGGGGGCGTGATTACCAACGCCAACCTGGGCTGCTCAATTGGCGAGGACTGTCCGGAGAAACGCTTCGCGTTCGTCAGCACCGGCGCGTTGCAGGCCGGCCCCCGGGAATACGACTCCGCCGTCTCCATCAACCGTCGACTGATTGACGGTAACCCGGACACGGATGATCGGACCACGGGCGCTGTTCTTGTTTCCGTCTTTCCAACCACGCTGACCACCACGCAAGTCTTTCTCGAAGCCAGAGCGTTAGGCCTTATCACCATTGGTCTCGAGACAGGTCCCTTGGTTCTGCGTTTACTACCCGAGGGCGATTCACCGTTTATTGAAGGCTACATCACCGAGACAGAGGACGGTCCCTGGTTCAGCACCACTTTCGACCTGTTGATAGACGCGCCTGAACTGGAACCTAGGTTGATTATTGAACTTGGGCACGATATTCGCAGCAAACGGGTTAACAACGTCACTCTCGAAGGACCGCTTCGGTTCGTCGACGATGGCAGACTGATACTCAAGGTCTCCAATCCCGACCCGCTGACCATTCCCGCCAACATCGACCTGATCGGCATCGGTCTGGCGTCGGTTGAACTTGAAGCACCTCCCTTGGGAGTGGACCTGACCTTCACGTTCCTTCCGGTGAAGGATTTTTAACGTGTTTTACCCCGGCCGTTACAAACTGGTCTGGAAAGGGCTGGAGAAGCATTGCCGTTGATATATTCAATCTGTAATATTGGTTGGATGACCAAATGTATTGCCGGAAGAGTTGACTATGACTGACTCTCAGACGACGAC
This sequence comes from Alloalcanivorax sp., assembly GCF_964221125.1. Classification (NCBI taxonomy): domain Bacteria; kingdom Pseudomonadati; phylum Pseudomonadota; class Gammaproteobacteria; order Oceanospirillales; family Alcanivoracaceae; genus Alloalcanivorax; species Alloalcanivorax sp. Next base: position 24,365 of record NZ_CAXPXK010000100.1, on the reverse strand, counting down.
ATCCTCCGCGCATTGCGGCCTTCGACGCAGTGTTCGGGTGCGATTCACTGGCAGTGACGGGTTGAGTCTGTGGGCCAGCCGCCATGGTGAAGACACGGCGCCCCCCGTATTGCTCCTGCACGGCGGCGGGCAGACCCGCCATGCCTGGTCCGACACGGCGATCGCACTGGCCGATGCCGGCTACTGCGCGTTTAGCCTGGACGCAAGAGGCCACGGCGAAAGCGACTGGTCTCGAGAAGGCGACTACAGTGCCCGAGCCCTTGCAGCGGACCTCAGCGCGGTGATTCGCTCGCTACCGGCCCGGCCGGTTATCGTCGGCGCATCCATGGGTGGTCTGACCGCTTTGCTTACACTTGGCGAGGACGCCTCCCTGGATTGCGAGGCGCTGGTACTGGTCGACGTGGCGCCAAGATTGGAACCTCGGGGCGTCCGCCGGATCATCGAATTCATGCGTCATCATCAGGACGGATTCGAAACGCTGGAGCAGGTACGCGATGCTATCACCGCCTACAACCCGCGCCGCCCGCCATCAAAAGATCTCTCCGGGCTACGCAAAAACCTGCGGCAACACAGTAATGGCCGGTTTTACTGGCACTGGGACCCAGCTTTTCTCAACCACGCGAACGCGCCAACCAAGGCCGGGAGCATGTTCGACCGCGCAAGGCTGGAGCTGGCGGCCCGCCAGTTGGACGTACCGGTGCTTTTGATACGTGGCTACTACAGCGATGTTCTTAGTGACCGGGGCGCAACAGAGTTGCTCACTCTAATCCCCGAAGCACGTTATGTCGTTCTGGAACAGGCCGGCCATATGGTGGCCGGAGACCGTAACAGTGTTTTCACCGAGGCGGTATTGCAATTTCTGCAAGAACGGCCAGCCGCCACTGAGCCGGAATCGTGCCGCACTGCCACTACGGAGCAACACCATGAAACACCCTTATCTTGATGTTCTGATTGTCGGGGCGGGCCTGTCGGGAATTGGCGCGGCCTGTCACTTAAAGGAAAAATGCCCCAACGTCCGTTTTGGAATCGTTGAACGACGCAAACGGATCGGAGGCACCTGGGATTTATTCCGCTATCCCGGCGTCCGCTCCGATTCCGACATGTTTACCCTGGGTTATAACTTTCGACCCTGGACCGATACCAAGATGCTTGCCGACGGCCTTTCTATCCGTCGGTATATTGACGACACCGCACGCGAATACGGTGTGAAACGTCGAATCCAGTTCGGTCTGAAAGTGATCTCGCAATCCTGGCATAGCGAAAACAAACACTGGATCGTCAAAGCCATCGACGAGGCAACCGATGAGGAGCACCAGTTCAGCACCGGCTTTGTATTCAATTGCACCGGATATTACAAGTACGACTCCGGTTACACGCCGGAGATTCCGGGGATCAACCAATTCCGCGGTGACGTGATCCATCCGCAACACTGGCCGGAAAACTACGATTACAGTGGCAAACGGGTGGTGGTTATTGGCAGTGGCGCCACTGCCGTGACGCTGGTACCGGCTATGGCCGACAAGGCGGATCATGTGGTGATGCTGCAGCGCTCGCCCACCTATGTAGCCACCGTGCCAGAGCAGGATCTGATATCCAGGAACCTGCGCCGCATTCTGCCGGAGATGGCCGTTTACCGGCTGGCCCGGACCCGCAATATTCTGTTGCAGAGAGCGGTATATCGGCTTTCTCTGAGTAAGCCCAAGGCGATGCGACGCCTGCTTCTGGCGACCGCGCGCCGGCAGCTCGGCCCGGAGGTCGACATGCGGCATTTCCAGCCCCATTACAATCCCTGGGAAGAACGCATGTGCGCCGTTCCCAAGGGTGATCTCTTCAAGGTTATCCGCGAAGGCCAGGCCTCCGTGGTCACCGACCACATCGAAGCGGTCACCGAAACCGGGATCCAATTGAAGTCCGGCGCTCATATCGACGCTGATGTTCTGATCACAGCCACTGGCCTTGATTTGCAGCTGTTCGGTGGCGCCAGATTGGAAGTCGACGGCCGTGAAGTTCATGTGGCGGACGCCCTGATGTACAAGGGACTGATGCTCGAAGGGGTACCCAATATGGCCCTGGTGTTCGGTTACACCAACGCTTCTTGGACGCTGAAGGCCGATATCGCCTCTGAATTCGTCTGCCGCCTCCTGAATCACATGCGCGATATTGGCGCCCGGGTGGTCACACCCGTCGATGGACAAGGGAGCAAGACCCAGATGAACTTTCTTAATTTACGTTCCGGATATGTTCTTCGCGCCAACGACCGCCTTCCTCGTCAGGGCAGCAGGACCCCCTGGCAGAATCTTGATGACTATTTGCGTGACCTGCCCGCATTACGCTATGGCAACCTCGAGGATGGCCACCTTCGTTTTGAGGGAAGTAGCATCAGGCGCGGAAGGAACCGCGTGTTTCGCAAGTTACTGAGTGCCTGATCCGCCTACCTGTTGGAGCATATTATGAAACGTTTTTACGGGAAAGTCGCTGCGATTACTGGTGCTGGTTCAGGCATAGGTCGAGCGACCGCCATGCTGCTGGCTAAAAAGGGCTGCCATTTGGCTCTGTCGGACATTGACGAAAACGGTCTAAAAGACACCGCCATTGACCTGCGCGACTACCCGGTCAGGGTCACCACCCATGTTGTTAATGTCAGCCGAAGGGATGAGGTGTATCGGTATGCGGATCAATGTGTCAAGGAGCACGGACAGGTTAACTTGATAATGAACAATGCCGGCGTTGGTCTCGGAGAAACCGTTGATGCCATGAGCTATGAAAACTTCGAATGGCTTATGAACATTAACTTCTGGGGGGTGGTATACGGAACCAAGGCCTTTCTGCCTTACCTCAAGCAATCCGGCGACGGCCATGTGATAAACATCTCCAGCATCTTTGGCATCATTGGAGTGCCCACCCAATCAGCCTATAACGCCGCGAAATTCGCTGTTCGAGGGTTCACCGAGTCGCTGCGCGAAGAACTGGACATTGAGCGAAGCTGTGTTAGCGCAACCTGCGTTCACCCGGGCGGCGTCAAGACCAACATTGCCCGTAACAGCCGCATGGGTGATATGGGGAACATAGCCCCGGGCAGCAAGGAAGAAATTACGGAACTTTTCGATCGCATCGCCCGGTCCACGCCGGAACAGGCAGCCAACGCTATCCTGCAGGCGGTTCGCAAGAACCGGCGTCGCGTGTTGATAGGTAATGACGCAGCGATACTGGACGCCGGCCAACGCCTGATGCCGGCGGGCTATCAGCGGCCCCTCGAAGCATTCTTCCGAATGCGACAGGGGCGGCAAAAAATGCCTAGTCAATCGTCGCAATAAGCAGGATCAAACTTCAAAAAGAGGGCCGAATCATGGCTTTAAAGAAGACAACTAATGCAAAGACGTCCAACGTCCTGAACGGTGCGTCAGTGGGCATTCCACCCCGTCACATAGACTTCCAGTTTCCGGACACAACACCAAAGTACTTCTATGCGGACAACGCTACGGCAACCACATTCTTTGCCATGCTGTCCGGGTTCTTTCCACCCGGTGAGCGCTACTTCATGGATTCGGTGCGTTATTTTCGAAACCGTGTTACCGACAAGCAGCAGCGAGCGGCCATTTCCGGATTCATGGGGCAAGAAGCCATTCATGGTCGCGAGCATGACCGCCTTAACGAATTGCTTGCTGAGAGGGGCTTCGACATGGACACTCCGGACCGCTTCGTAAAGTTCGGCCTCCGCGTTCTGAGGATGTTGCCAAAAAGCACCCAGCTTGCCGCCACTACTTTCATGGAACATTTTACCGCCTTGCTTGCGGAGCAGCTATTGGAAGACGAGACGTTTCAAAGTCTGGCCGACCCGGAGATGATAAAGATATGGCAATGGCATGCTCTTGAGGAGCTTGAACACAAATCTGTTGCTTACAACGTTTACGAAATCATCGGCAACAGTCACGGTGAGCGGATCGCAGCGACGGCGGCATCCCTGGTTGTGCTCTTGCCGATGTTGGGGATCACTTGGGCATGGATGCTCGCCAAGGACGGGAAGCTGGGCAGCGTCAAGGACAACGCCGTGGGATTGAACGTACTGTTCGGTCCAAAGGGATTTGTCTCCGGGATTATGCGCCGCCTTCCGGAGTTCGTTGATCGGCGCTACCATCCTGACAATCATGATACGCGGGCACTGGAAGATACGTGGCGACAACGCCTGTTCGCTGAAAACGGACCACTGTACCAAGCTTACAGAAACCGTCCCGAGGGCGACCAAGTCAAGATCGCCTAATATCCGAATTCAACCGCCTCAAAAGACCCGGGGACGGCATTAGCACTACCGTTTGGTGGCGCCAATGTCGTCTCATTGTTGATCCTGAATGATATAACCAGCCGCTTTCTCGCCGATCATCATGCTCGCCGCGTTAGTGTTGCCACTGATCAAATAAGGCATGACGGACGCATCAGCAACGCGCAATCCCAACACGCCCCTGACTCTTAACCGACCATCCACTACGGCCAGATCATCCACCCCCATACGGCAAGTGCCCACCGGATGATAAATAGTTTCAGCGCGCTGCCTGATATCTTCCTCAATCTGGGTATCGGTTAGCACATCGCTCGCCGGCAGATCTTCTCCTCCAAAGACCTCGGCGAAAGCTTCTGTCTGGAACACCCGCCGAGCCAGTTTGACGCCCTCTCTCAGGACGCCGAGATCGTCAGCATCGGAAAGATAACAGGGATCGATGAGCGGGGCACTGAGAGGGTTGCTATCGGCGAGGCGAATCCAACCGCGGCTTTTAGGTCGCAACTGGCATACATGAATGGTGCAGCCAAAGCCTGACGTCAACTCCCTGCCATGATCGCGCAGAAATGCGGGCAGAAAATGCATCTGCACATCCGGGCGCGCCCCTCCGCCGACATTAATAAACGCCCCCGCCTCAGCCGCATTGCTGGCTAGAAAGCCGCGCCGATGGCGGAAGTACGCATAGAACGCTCGCATCAAACGCGGTAGAAAGTAAGGGGAGAAGCCAATTGACTGTCTGCTACGGTCGTGAATCGAAATAGTCATATCCAGATGGTCTTGAAGATTACAACCCACCTCTGGGCAGTCCACCAGACAATCAACGCCAACACTTTGTAAATGGTCACGATCACCAATGCCTGAAAGCATCAGCAAATGAGGCGAGTTGATTGCCCCACCCGAAAGTACGACTTCCCGATTTGCCCGAACGGTGTGAGATGTGCCGGCCGTATCGCTATACTCGACGGCCACCGCACGTCCATTTTCGATCACTACCCGGGAAACCATTGCATTAGTGAGAATGGTCAAATTACCGCGGCTTCTCGCCGGATCGAGAAACGCCCTCGCGGCACTCCAACGTCGCCCATCTTTTTGCGTCACTTGGAATTGGCCGAAGCCGCGCTGCGATTCACCGTTGAAATCATCGTTACGTTTTTCGCCCAGTTCTTCCCCGGCGCGAATGAACAACTCAGTCAGCGGATTAGGATCCCTGACCCGAGTGACGTTCAGCGGTCCTTCGCTACCGTGCCAGGCGTCCGGCGGATACTCCTCATTGTGCTCATGCGCGTTGAGGATGGGCCGGACATCATCCCACCCCCAATCCTTGAGCCCGCTGTCCCGCCAGGCATCGTAATCCTCAGGTTGTCCACGAATATAAACCATGGCGTTGATTGAGCTACTGCCACCGAGAGTTTTTCCACGGGGCCAATAGAGCTGCCTGTTGCCAAGCGCTCGTTGAGCCACTGTTTGATAGCCCCAGTTACGCTTGCCCTCCCTGATCAAACCGATCACCCCGAACGGCACGTTCACAAAACCGCTGTTGTCGTGCGGGCCCGCCTCCAGCAAGCAAACAGAGAATCGGCCGGACTCGCTTAATCGGTTGGCCAGGACACAACCGGCGGATCCCGCTCCGACTACGATGAAATCATATTCATCCACGATCGCACTCCTCTCCGAGGGCGGCGATACGATCAAGATGGTAGTCACCATGACCGTGTGTTAGGGAGCAGTACGTCATGAGACGAAAGTAATGGCCTATATCAAGCTCTTCGGTGACCCCGATACCGCCGTGAATCTGGATCGCCTGTTGCGCGATCTTCACCCCCTTGTCGGCGTAATACGCCTTGGTGGCCGAACAAGCATGTTCCCGTTCAAAGGTATCGTCTAGATCCGCCTTGACGGAGACCATGAACAGCATCGACTCCAACTGTTGAAGATCCGTGAACATATCCACGAGATAGTGTTGAATTACCTGAAAGCTGCCTATCGGCGCACCGAACTGCTTCCGCGTCTTTGCGTAATCAAGAGTGCGCTGATAAAGCGCACTGGCGGCGCCATACATACGCGCGCAATCGAGCGCCTGCAACCAGGCGACGGCCTTGCTGACGGCGCGCCCCACCTTCACGCCACGCGAAAGAATCATTTCCTCATCAATCACCACGTCATCGAACAGCACATCTGAAAGCCGGCTACCGTCCAAGCCCCGATATCGGGTCACCTCGCAGCCTTCAAGCGGCACAAGGACCAAGGTCAGCTCATCGCCAAGCATCGCCGTCGTCAGCACCTTATTCGCGCAGCCACCATCAGGAACGAAATTCTTCCGTCCAGACAGTTTGCCACTGTTAATCGACAGGGATGGCTTCAAAATATTGTATCCGGCGTGGTAGTCATAGAGCGCGCATGCCACCTTCTCATCACCATCGACAATGGATTGCAATACTTTCAATGCCCGCTCAGTACCCAGATACTCGAGAAGTTTTCCAGGACCGATCACCAGATCGACATAGGGGTCCAGACACAAGACGGCGCCGGCCTCCCTAACAATCATCGCCACGTCGATCAGATCGCCGCCATAGCCTCCAACCGACTCAGGAAACGGCAGACCAAACCAGCCTAGCTCGCGCATCAACTCCCATCGTGATGGATCACAATGATTGAGTTGGTTGATTTGTTGCATGTAGGTATCAAAACCATAGTGATCCTTGAGATACCGCCGCGCCGTATCGGCAACCATGGTCGTGTTATCGGAAAGATTGAATTCCATTATGACCTCTCATAAACCTAACAGCATCTTGGCAAGCACGTTCTTCTGAATCTCGTTCGATCCGCCATAAATCGTGCAGGCGCGAAGAAAATTGTACCGACGAGGGGAATGATTAAAGCTTTCATTACCCACCGCTGATGAACTATCCCAGACCAGCGACATCAACCCGCCCATCTCGACCATCGCTTGGGACATTTTCTGTTGTAGCTCGGTACCCTTGATCTTGAGACCGGAAGACTCCGGTCCAAAAGGTCTGCCCTCGTCTGTCGCGGCAACGGTCCTAAAGTTGGTGTACTCCAACGCCATCAGTTCGACTTCCAGCTCGGCCACACGTCGTCGCGCCTGTTGCTTATCGATGTAATACGGAGCTTCGTCAATAGCCCTCTTCATGCGCGCCAATGCATAGTGACTATCGGCAACGCCGGCAATCGTAGTGCGCTCATGCGTTAACAAAAACTTGGCAATCGTCCACCCCATACCCTCCTTCCCCACCAGATTGTCCAGCGGCACCTTGACATCGGTGAAATACACTTCGTTGAGGTGATGGTGTCCATCAATGGTATAAATGGGACGAACCTCGATACCCGGCGTGTTCATGTCTATCAGCAGGAAAGAGATACCCTGTTGCTTCTTGGCATCGGGGTCGGTTCTAACAAGACAGAACATCATGTCCGCCCAATGCGCTTGGGTGGTCCAAATCTTCTGGCCATTGACCAGGTAGTGGTCCCGTTTGCGCTCGGCGCGGGTTTTAAGGGATGCGAGGTCCGATCCGGCATTGGGCTCGGAATAACCCTGGCACCAAAGCGTCTCACCGCTGGCGATCCCAGGCAGCCATCGCTCTTTTTGTTGCGCGGATCCGAACGTGTAGATCACAGGGCCTACCATGGCGACACCGAAGGGACTTACCGGAGGCGCCCCAGCCATGGCCCTCTCAAGATCAAAAAGATAACGTTGTGTCGCGGTCCATCCCGGACCTCCGTATTGTTCAGGCCAGGTTACCGCCAGCCAACCCTGTTCACCGAGCCGTTTCTCCCATTGTTGTTGCTGTGATTTTTCGGGCATTTCGCCAAGTGCGGAAATACGACCAATCTCTTCGGGAACATTTTTCCGCATCCATGCGCGTATTGTCTTTTGAAACTTCTGCTCTTCCTGCGTAAATTGCAAATTCATAATTTTCCTCATCCAAGCAAGTGGTTTTGACAAGAATGATAAATCAGGTAACCGATCGCCCCATCCGTTCCCAGTAGGGTGCACGCAGCTCATTCTTGAGAATCTTGCCGGCGCCACTTACCGGCAATGGTTCACTACGGAACTCGATACTACGTGGAAGTTTGTAACCGGCAATCAACTCCCGGCAATGGCTCAGCAGCTCGTCTTCCGTGAGCACATGGCCTTGGCGAGGCACGACGATTGCATGCACCGTTTCAACCCATTCATCGTGGGGAATCCCCACCACCGCGCATTCCTGTACCGCGGGATGACTATAGATAGCACTCTCAACTTCGACCGAGAATATATTCTCCCCGCCACTGATGATCATGTCCTTGACGCGATCGACGATGAATACAAACCCGTCTTCATCCATATAACCGAGGTCACCGGTATGCAACCAGCCGTTACGCAGCGCCTCAGCGGAAGCTTCCTCCATTCCCCAATAACCCAGCATGACGTTCGGACCTCTGGCGCAGATCTCGCCAACTTCGCATCTCGGTCGCTCGATATCATCCTTGTCAAAAATGGCAACCTCGACTCCCAGCGCGGCCCTGCCCGCGCTTCGGAGTTTGTCGCCTCCAGGCACATGGAAATCGGGTGGCAAGGCGGTGATGATGGGTGACGCCTCCGTCTGTCCATACCCTTGAGCGAACAGAGCGTCCGGCATCTGCTTCATGGCGCTGATCAATACTGACTCAGGCATGGCCGACGCTCCGTAGAGCATGCGCTTGACGCTACTTACGTCGAATTCCTTTATTCTTCCGGAGGACACCAGCAGATTGATCATCGTTGGCACGAGCAAGGCATGTGTAACTCTTTCACGCTCAATAAAAGAGAGCACATCGTCTACATCGAAACGAGGTACGATGCCGTGCGTGCCACCAGCTAGCGTCACGGCAAAAGTGCTTGCCATATCGGCCAAATGAAACATCGGAGCCGCATGCATGTAGATCGTGCCGGACCCATAATCCATTTCCGGCACCACATTAAGCGCATTGAAGACAAGGTTGTCATGGCTCAGCATCACGCCTTTCGACCGCCCGGTGGTCCCCCCGGTATAGAACAGTCCGGCAAGCTCGCTCCCTCCTTCGCTGATATCCCGCATCGGATCTGATTCAGCGATAAGCGACTCATAGTCGACACACCCATCCGGTAAACTACCGTCGCCCATGAAAACCACATGCTGAACGGTCTCAAGCAGCGGCCGCAGTTTTGACAGCATGTCGCTGAATGCATCATCGACAAACAGGATGGACGATGCGGAATCGTTCAGACTGTACGCGATCTCCGGGGGCGCCAGGCGGATATTGACGGGATTAAGAGCCGCGCCGGCCCATGGCACGGCGTAAAAATATTCTAGGTAGCGGTCGCTATTGAGTGACAAGATCGCGACGCGGTTCCCGCTTTCCGCTCCCAAGGCGCGAAGGCCCGCGGCCAGGCGCGCAACACGATTCTCAAAAGCGCGCCATGACTGCTTTCTATCCTTGTAAATCGTGGCGATGCCGTCAGGATTTTGCTGGACCGCACGACGTAATGTTTGCGATATGATCATGGTATTCTCCCAAGTCGCTTAAAAAGCATCAGCCCCAGTTGAAAATACTTAGCGGCTGTAGATAAAGCGCCCGATTGACACGAGCGTTTTATCCAGATAAACGTCGACCGATACGACTACGAAACGTCTTCCTGCACGGACAATACAAGGCTCGGCACGAATCGTGCCCGCAAACGCGGGCCGTAAATAATCAAAGGTCATACTACTGCATGACGGCTCTTCGACCAGATCAAGCGATTCCATCAAATAAAGAGCTGCCGTTATTTCGGCAAAACTGGCTAGGATGCCGCCATGAAAGGTACGCAACAGAGGATTACCGATATGCTGTTCTCGAAAGCACAACCGGCAAGAGAACCCCTCATCAGAGGTCAACGCCTCGAGACCTAGAAACTCCACAAATGGAGTATTTTCAAGCATTTCTTTTTGCGCTTTATTCAGAGCCATGTCAGCCAACCCGTCATCTGGCGATTCGAAAGCGATCGCTCTTTCATACTTTCCCCTCTCCTTTCATGGCTGAATCGAATGCAGGCCCGAGAGTACCGACGGCAAATGAACCGAATACCGTTGCCAGCAAGTTATGATCGGAATAAGCGCAACCTTGTCCGCGCACATAGGCGATATCACCTCGTACCGCGTAACACTCCACCTCGCTGTAGATTCCCTCCCCCGCGGGTACAGGCCGGATGAAATCCACACGCAGATCGATGGTCGCAATCGGACGCATGTCACCGAGCCGGGAAAATATTGCCAACCCGCAATTGGTATCCAATAGCGTGACAACAACTCCTCGGTGAAGCCCCCCGTGTCGATCGCAAAGCGTTGGACGGCAGGAGAGGCTCATGGCGGCACGCCCTTTGCCAACTTCCTCCACTTCCACGCCGAAGGCGTTGAACAAGGGATGGGATGTGCCAAAGAAGGTCTTGGCCATGGTTAAATAACGATCTGACATCGAATCGCTTCCCCCTTTCATTGGCTGGCCCACTCGGGAGCCGGTATCTCGCTCCGGGTCCGGTCGCTTTTATCTAATCAGCCCAGAGCATCTAGTGCACACTTCACATAACGCGACTCGTGTGATTTAACCCGATTAATAGCCAACTCGATATCGGCGGAAGGAAATGTCGTTGCCTCGGAAGCCATTTTCAAAACAGCCGCCAAGCCGGACCAAGCCGCTGCCGCGCCTCGCATGAGCTCCACTAACTTCGCATCTCTCACCACGGTAAGCCGTGCACTGGCCTCTTCCAAAAAATCGGCGTACAGGGTACGAAATCCGGCTCCCCCAGTACCGCGCTTTTCGATCACCTGGTAAGCAAAACGCAACGACCAGCGCCAGTTTTCGTCAGCCGCCCAATGTGACAGCCCGTCAATCCAAGTATCCAGCGCCGCGAGACCGCTAAAACGATCGCCGTTCGCCAGAGCATAGGCATTGTCAAAGATGGCCCTCCGAATACGTTCCGGAGTTACGCTGGCTTTGATAGCTTCGGGGGCAAACAGGTTTCCGTTATGAATAAAAGGGGGCGCAGTGGAGAAGCGTGCGTCGGCCAAATTAGCCGTAGATACCGCGATCAATCCCGGGCGTTCGGTATCACTGACCAACACCTCGTCCCGCTCCTCGTCATATAACCATGCCACAATGGCGTGCCCTGCAAAATGTGTGTTGCTTTGGAAGTAGGGCAAATGGAAAATGTCAGTTAACAACAGTGCGGGTCGATTTTCATTCAGCACCCGTTTGAGATCCGTATTGGCGGACCGTTGATCGCGGTAGCCGCGCCAGGAAAAGGGAATATCCAAAGTATTGAATACCTTTTCCTCGAATTCCATTGAACGCACATGCACGATGAAAGGGGTATTGGAGGCTGCAGTCTCCACATAGGTAATGCCGAGTCCGGCCCCAAGACCAAAACAGCAAGCCTCGCTCATCACCAAGCCGTGGAACTCAAGCAAGTCACGGATGGCCGAACTGCCACAGTGCCTGCCCGGCCTGTGGCAGTGACGCGCCCCGATCTTTGGTCTTACAGCCGTTTCAGACACTTCTCCGCCGACCATTCAGGCGGCCTCGCTCACCGGCTCGGTTTCATATACGGCGGCCGATGCCCGCATCGGATCACCATGCTCTCCGTACTCCTTCAACCATGCCGCGACTTTCTCCGGCATGCCCGTTTGCCAGGGGTGGAATCCCGGACGGAACCACGCAACAAACTCGGGCAACATGCGGGTCAGAATACCGCGACGACCGTAGAGCCGGTTTAGACCACGCAGCACTACCGTCGGCCGTCGCATCGCACCGTCAAGACGCAACATATTCACGAACACCGGCCCGACGACCAGGTGCACCATCAGCATGGCAACCACCAGGGCCGAAGCGCGAGTCAAATAACCTCCGCCTGCCGCAGTTCGGTATACATCGTACGCCACTGCCTTGTGCTCAACCTCTTCCACACCATGCCAGAGAAACATCGCCCGCATTACCGGATCCGCATCTCGGAACATATCCGTTTCATCCTTGAGCATCGCCTCGCCCAGAGTGGCGGTAAAATGCTCGAAAGCCGCGGTCATCGCCAGTTGATACTTTTCCGGCATGTATTTCTGTGTCGTACGAATAAAACGACGCAGGTTGCGGGTAATCTGATCGACATCGATTCCCTGCGCCTCCATCACGTCATTGAAACGATCATGGACGATACCGTGCTGGCCCTCCTGACGAATGAAATGGCGGATATCTTCACGCAAGCGCTGGTCCGTCACCTGATCCTGGAAATGGCGCACCGACTGGATAAAAAACCGCTCCCCCTCGGGAAAATGCACCGACAAGGCGTCAAAAAAACGGGTTACCACAGGATCACCACCATTCCAGTGGCGCGGCACAGAGGACACATCAAAATCTACTTTACGGGGCTGAATTGAGATTGCACTCATCAGAACCTCCTCTAGAGAACTACAGCATGAAGTATACGTTTCCAAAGATGCTATTGGTTAACCAACCAAGACTCAATAAGAATTTTTTCTTAAAGATCGCTCATCTTTTACCGTAACAGGACACTGCCATCTGAAGCAGCAGTGCATACAAAGGGGCGTCGGGACGTCCGCGGAACTCAGGTCCGTTGTTTGATAAGGTAGTCGTACGGTTCAAGGGAGGAGAGAGGAGGGCAACCACCGATTACGGCTGCCCGGCTTGTAACCAGATGAAGCGGGGATGTTTACAGCAGCCTCAACGTAGCTAGTCGAAGGAGCAAATTGAACGGGGCGCCCTAACGAAACCGGAAAGGGAAATCCCAGTGACGACGCTGCGTCGGAAGTCCATTCCCAACATAATGTTTGGTACCAGAGGCCGGACTTGAACCGGCACGCCCTCGCGGGCAACGGATTTTGAATCCGTCGTGTCTACCAATTCCACCACTCTGGCTTTGGCTTACCGCTGGACAGCGATCCCGCTGTCTCGGGCGGCGAGTATACCAAGCCCGGCCAACATTGCCAGCCGTTCAGCGCACCCGCAGCAGCAGCCAGATGCCCAGTACCAGGCACAGCAGCGGGGGTAACCCGGCGGCCAGCAGCGGCTCGGTGCGGAACACCAGGGACAGATGTCCAAAAAACTGCTGACCGTAGTTGAAGGTCAGCCCGGCGACGATGCCGGCGGCCATGCGCAGCCCCATGGTCACTTCGCGCAAGGGGCCGAAAATAAAGGAGATGGCGATCAGCACCATGCCGATGGTGGCCGCCGGCATCAGCAGTTTCTGCCAGAACGCCAGCATGTAATCCGCGCTTTGCAGCCCCTGCTCTTTCATATAGCGGGTGTAGTTCCACAATTTGGCCATCGCCAGCCGCCGCGGCTCCAGGACCACGATACTCAGCAATTGCGGGGTCAGGCTGGTGTCCCAGCGGCCGCCACCTTCGGTGTAGGTTTCGGTGCGGTCGTCGCCGAAACGGGTGCCCTGGATGTTCTGCAGTGTCCAGTGATCGCCCTGGTAGAGCGCCCTTTCCACGAACTGGCTCTCTTCCAGCTGGTGATCGTCGTTGAAGCGGTAACGGGTGAGGCCATAGAGCACCCCGTTGGGCTGCACCGTATTGATATGGATGAACTCGTCGCCTTCCCGGTGCCAGAAACCGTATTCACTGCGCAGCGCCTCACCGCCGCCCTCCTGCAGGGAGCGGTTGCTCTGCGCCACCTGCTCGGTATACGGGGCCAGGTACTCGCCCACCGGGATCGACAGCAGCATCAGGAAAATCACCGGGCGCAGCACCATCCAGCTTACCTGCAGCGTGGACACGCCGGCGGCGCGGATCACCGACAGTTCGCCGCTGTTGGCCATCAGCCCCAGGCCGATCAGGGTGCCGAGCAGAATCGCCATGGGCAGGTATTCGTGAAAGCGGCGCGGCACCGTGGTGAGCACGAACTGCAGCGCCTGCATCACCTGGTAACCGCCGCGCAGGAATTCCAGCTCGTAGATAAAGCTGAATAGGCAGTCCAGGCCGACGATGATCGCCACGATGGCCAGCGACGGCAGCAGCACCGAGCGCCAGAAATAGCGTTTGAGCAGGGTCATGCGCGGGCCCTCCTCGGCTTCAGCCGGCCGCCGAAATAGAGCATGAAGACGGCGAACCCGGCGATCAGGTGAATCCAGACCATGGAGTAGTACCAGGGCCGTTCGCTGCCGGGCACTTCGGCGATCCAGCTGCGCATGGTCAACAGCAGGCCCACGTAAAGCATGTAGCCCAGCACCGCGGGGATCATGCGCAGAAACCGGCCCTGGCGGGGATTAACGCGGGACAGCGGCACGGCGGCGAGACACATGATCGGCACGGTGAGCACCAGGGACCAGCGCCAGGCCAGCTCCGCCATGGCCTGGTTGCCGCCGTCATCGATCAGATCCAGGGTGGAACGGCCGCGCACCTCCGGCGGCCGGCTGCTGGAACGCTCGCTGCCGATGCGCACGCGGGCTTTCTCGAAGGCCACTTCGCGGTAATCCGCCTCGCCGGGCTTGCCCTGGTACTGGTAGCCGTCGGTCAATTCCAGATAGCTGATGCCGTCCTGCTGCACCAGGTTGCCGCTGCGCGCCCAGACGGTCAGCAGGCGGCCGGCTTCCTCACTGGAGAAGCTGGCGTCGGCCACGAACACGCTTTCCAGCACGCCTTCCTCGCGGTTGAGGCTTTCCGCGTAGGTAGCTCTCTGGTTGTCGTCGTCACCTTTGACGTGGAAGCGCCCGGGGGTCAGCAGTTCCAGCACCGAGCGCCCCTTTTGTTCCTCGAAGATGCGGTTCACCTCCGCGTCCCCTTGCGGGGTGACGTAGAGCGCGAACAGGGCGATCACACTCATCGCCACCAGAGCGGGTACGATCAAGGAACGCACCACCCGGCCGTCGCCCTGCCCGCCGGCGCGCAGCACCACCATCTCGTTGTCCATGTGCATGCGCCCGAGTACCAGCAGTATGGCGATGTACAGGCTCAGCGGCAGAATCATCTGCAAAAACTCGGGGAGCCGGAACGCCATCACCAGGAACAGGGCGTCCGCCGCGATCTGCCCGGCGGCGGCCTCGGCTAAGTACTTGATAAAGCGGCCACTGACCAGCACCATCACTAGAATGAAGGTGACCAGTACCGTGGTCATGAATACCTGTCGATTTATATAGCGGTGTAATATCAACGTCGGCCCCGCCCGCACTTAACCTGCACTGAAAGTGTGCGGCATTGTAACTCAGGAGACAGCATGGAGTACGCCATTAGCCATTCCGCTTTAGCAAAAATCAAAGCGGATTGCGTGATTCTTCCCTTGAGCAGCGACGCAACCCTGCCAGACAACCTGCCCGATGAGACACGCGAAGCGGTCAAGGCGTTCATTAAGGCCGGAGATTTCTCCGGCGACAAGGGCCAGACCGCGTGGCTGCATCAGCCGCCGGGCCTGACCGCCAGCCGCCTGTTTCTGGTCGGCTGCGGGGACAAGAGCGAGCTGGACGGCAACGCCTTCCTGAAACTGGTCGGCCAGGTCAGCCGCGCGCTGCAGCGCGGCCCGGTGAAGCAGGCGGTGTGGGTGCTGGGCTCGGTGGCCGTGGCCCGGGATACCGAATGGCAGGTGCGTGAAGGCACCCGGGTGGCGGAAGAAGCCGCCTACCGGTTCGACCTGTACCGCAGCAAAGCCCCCAAGGCGGCGACGCTGAAGAAGTGGACCTTCTGGGCGGCCGAGCTTAATAACGGCCTGAAGAAGGCCAGCAGCGTGGGCAAGGCGGTGGCCGCCGGGTCCGCGCTGGCCAAGGATCTGGGCAACATGGCGCCCAACGATTGCTACCCGGAGTACCTGGCCAGGCGCGCCCGCCAGCTCGGCAAGGATTACGAGAAAAAGCTGTCCGTGAAGGTGATCAGCCACGCCCAGGCGGAAAAGATGGGCATGGGCGCGTTTTGCGCCGTGTCCCAGGGCAGCAGCCGCAAGGGCTGCCTGATCGTGATGGACTACAAGGGCGCGGCCGGCAAGCCGGTGTCCCTGGTCGGCAAGGGCATTACCTTCGATACCGGCGGCATCTCCCTGAAACCCGGCGCCAACATGGACGAGATGAAGTACGACATGGGCGGCGCCGCCAGCGTGTTCGGGGCGATGAAAACCGTGTGCGAGCTGGGCCTGCCGATTCACCTGGTCGCGGTGGTGGCCGCGGCGGAAAACATGCCCGACGGCGAAGCCACCCGCCCCGGGGATATCGTCAAAACCCTGTCCGGGCAGACCGTGGAGATTCTCAATACCGACGCCGAGGGCCGGCTGGTGCTGTGCGACGCCCTCACCTACGTGCAGCAGAAGCACAAGCCGCACACGGTGATCGATGTCGCCACCCTGACCGGGGCCTGCGTGGTGGCGCTGGGCAGCCACGCCCAGGCGGTGTACAGCAACGACGACGCGCTCAGCGAGGCGCTGCTGGACGCCGGCCGGGACACCGGCGACCGGGGCTGGCCAATGCCGCTGTGGGAAGACTACCAGAGCCAGCTGGACAGCCCGTTCGCGGACATGCAGAACATCGGCGGCCCCAAAGGCGGCTCGATCACCGCGGCCTGCTTCCTGCACCGTTTTACCCGCGACGTGAAGTGGGCGCATCTGGACATCGCCGGCACCGCCTGGAGCAGCGGCGGCAAGGAGAAGGGCTCCACCGGCCGGCCGGTGCCGATGCTGACCCGCTACCTGATCAATCTGGCGGAGCGCAAAGGCTGACCCCTTGACGGAAATACTGTTCTACATCACTGAACAGGCCGGCGAAGGCGTGCAAACCGCCCTCGCCCGCCGTATCGCGGAGAAGGCCTGGCGGCAGTCACGGCGCATTTATGTGCACTGCCGGGACGACGCCCACGCCCGCGACGTGGACGCCGCCTTCTGGGCGCAGCCGGCCACCGGCTTTCTGCCCCACGACCTGGCCGGCACTCCGGTGGCCGACACTCCGGCAGCCGGCACCCCGGTGGTGGTGGGGCACGGGGACGATCCCGGCGACCACCACGATGTGCTGATCAACCTGGCGCCGGAGGTGCCGGATTTCGCCACCCGTTTCCAGCGGGTGGCGGAAATGATCACCGGTGACGGGCCGCTGCGCGAGGCGGGCCGGGCCCGTTTCCGCTTTTATCGCGACCGGGGCTTTCAGATCCAGAGCCACCGTCTCTGAACCACGGAGCGCGACGGCGGCGCCCCCTTTCGCTATAATTCGCCCTTCGTTTTTGCGGTGAAGACAGCGGAGATCATGGATAAAACCTACCAACCCGACAGCATCGAGCAGGCCTGGTACCAGACCTGGGAAAAGGCAGGCCATTTCCGCCCCTCCGGCGAGGGCCAATCCTTCGCGATGATGATCCCGCCGCCGAATGTGACCGGCAGTCTGCACATGGGGCACGCGTTCCAGGACACCATCATGGACACCCTGGTGCGCTATCGCCGCATGCAAGGCCGCAACACCCTCTGGCAGGTGGGCACCGACCACGCCGGCATCGCCACCCAGATGGTGGTGGAGCGCCGCCTGGCGGCGGAAGGCACCGACCGCCATCAACTGGGCCGCGAGCGCTTCCTGGACAAAGTCTGGGAATGGAAGGCGGAATCCGGCGGCACCATCACCCAGCAGCTGCGCCGCATGGGCAGCAGCGTGGACTGGTCCCGTGAACGTTTCACCATGGACGACGGGCTGTCCAACGCGGTGCGCGAGGTGTTCGTGCGCCTGCACAGCGAGGGCCTGATCTACCGTGGCAAGCGTCTGGTCAACTGGGATCCGGCGCTGCACACCGCGATCTCCGACCTGGAAGTGGAAAACCGTGAAGAACAGGGCCACATGTGGCACTTCCGCTATCCGCTTTCCGACGGGTCCGGGCACCTGGTGGTGGCCACCACCCGCCCGGAGACCATGCTCGGTGACACCGCCGTGGCGGTGCACCCGGAAGACCCGCGCTATAAGGATCTGATCGGCCAGACCGTGCGTTTGCCACTGGCCGACCGCGATATTCCGATTATCGCCGACGATTACGTGGACCCGGACTTCGGTTCCGGCTGCGTGAAAATCACCCCGGCCCATGACTTCAACGACTACGAAGTGGGCAAGCGCCACGATCTGCCGCAGATCAACCTGTTCACCATCGAGGCGCATCTGAACGACAACGCGCCGCAAGCCTACCGCGGCCTGGACCGGTTCGACGCCCGCAAGAAAGTGGTCGACGATCTGGACGCGCTGGGCCTGCTGGAGAAGGTCGAGGACCACACCCTGCAGGTGCCGCGCGGCGACCGCTCCGGCGTGGTGATCGAACCCTATCTCACCGACCAGTGGTTCGTGGCGGTGGAATCCCTGGCCAAGCCGGCTATCGAAGCGGTGGAAAACGGCGACATCCAGTTCGTGCCCAAGAACTACGAGAACATGTACTTCTCGTGGATGCGCGACCTGCAGGACTGGTGCATTTCACGGCAACTGTGGTGGGGCCACCGGATTCCCGCCTGGTACGACGAGGACGGCAACGTCTATGTGGGCCGCGACGAGGACGAGGTGCGCCGCGAGCACAACCTGGGCGACCGCCCCTTGAGCCAGGACGAGGACGTACTGGATACCTGGTTCAGCTCCGCGCTGTGGACCTTCTCCACCCTGGGCTGGCCGGAACAAACCGAAGAGCTGAAAACCTTCCACCCCACCGATGTGCTGGTAACCGGTTTCGACATCATTTTCTTCTGGGTCGCGCGGATGATCATGATGACGCTGAAGTTCACCGGCCAGGTGCCCTTCAAGCAGGTGTACGTGCACGGCCTGGTCCGCGACGCGGAAGGCCAGAAGATGTCCAAGTCCAAGGGCAATGTGCTGGACCCGCTCGATCTGATCGACGGCATCGACCTGGACACCCTGGTGGACAAGCGCACCCGCGGGCTGATGCAGCCGCAGAAAGAAAAGCAGATCGGCAAGCGCACGCGTAAGGAATTTCCGGACGGCATCAACGCCTACGGCACCGACGCGCTGCGCTTCACCTTCCTGTCGCTGGCCTCCACCGGCCGCGACATCAAGTGGGACATGGGCCGCATCGAAGGCTACCGTAACTTCTGCAACAAGATCTGGAACGCCGCGCGCTACGTACTGATGAACACCGAGAACCAGGACTGCGGCCTGGACGCGGACAGCGGCGAAGTGACCCTGTCCCTGGCGGATCGCTGGATCGTCAGCGCGCTGCAGCGCGCCGAAACCGAAGTCACCGAGGCGCTCGACCAGTTCCGTTTCGACGTCGCTTCCCACGCCGCCTACGAGTTCATCTGGAACGAGTACTGCGACTGGTATCTGGAGCTGTCCAAGCCGGTGCTCTACGGTGACGAATACAGTGAAGCGGAAAAGCGCGGCACCCGTCGCACGCTGGTGCGGGTGCTGGAAGCCATCCTGCGTCTGGCGCACCCCTTCATGCCGTTCATCACCGAAGAGATCTGGCAGAAAGTGGCCCCGCTGGCGGGCAAGACGCCGGCGGCGGAAGGCGCCGCCGCCACCATCATGCGCCAGCCGTTCCCGGTCAGTGACAGCGCGCGCCTGGATCCGCAGGCGGAGAGCGACATCGAGTGGATCAAGGCGGTGATTACCGTGGTGCGTAACATCCGTGGCGAGATGCGCATCCCGCCGGGCAAGGCGCTGGACGTGTACCTGCACAACGGCAAGGACATCGACCGCGAGCGCCTGGCCGCCAACCACAACTTCATGTGCCGGCTGGCCAAGCTGGAGCGCATCACCTGGCTGAACGCGGAGGATTCCGCCCCGGCGTCCGCCACCGGTCTGGTCGGCGACATGGAAATCCTGGTGCCGATGGCCGGCCTGATCGACAAGGACGCGGAGATCGAGCGTCTGGGCAAGGAGATCGACAAGCTGCGCAAGGAAGTGGCCCGTGGCGAGAGCAAGCTGCGCAATCCCAACTTCGTCGATAAAGCCCCCGACGAAGTGGTCGCCAAGGAGCGCGAGAAACTGGACGACCACCGCTCGCAACAGGCCCGTCTGGAAGAGCAGATGGAGAAGATCAAGTATCTTTAGGCGCGCGCCGAGCACGCCGCGTCAGGAGGCACGGCCTTGACCGACAATGACCCGCGCCGGGCGCGCATACTCGCCACCGCCCGGGATGTGTTCGCCGAACAGGGGTTCCGCCGGGCGGAGGTGAAAACCATCGCCCAGCGCGCCGGTGTCGGCAAGGCCACCATCTACCGCTTCTTCCCGTCCAAGGACGCGCTGCTGCTCACCGTGGTGGAGGAAAACCTCACCGCGATCCGCGACCTGGTGCTGGGCGAGCTGCTCAACGGCGCGCCGCCGCTGCAGCGCCTGGAGAATGTGTGCCGCGCCGTGGCCCGCTTTCTGGAAAGCGAGCGCGATTTCTCCCGGCTGCTGATCCAGGAAGCCGGTGAGTTTCTCGGCCCGATCCAACAACGCTATCTGCGCCTGGTGGAAGACAACCTGCCGGTGGCCGACGCCTTCTTCAACGAGCTGCGTAACGACGGCTACTTTGTTGCACTTTCCACCCGGGACACTATTTTGATGATGGTGAATCTGCTGGTGGGCACCACCTACACCTGGGTGCTCACCGGCGAAGGACGGCTTGAGCACCAGGCCGTCAGTTACATGGAAGTGCTGGTGCGCGGCCTGCGCGCCGGCGACGCCTGAAGGAGGCCGCATGCGCATCTCAACGCTTTTTGCTCTCGCCACTCTGTGGCTGGCCGGCACGGCCGTGGCCGCGCCATTGGAACAGATTCTGGAAAGCCCCCACCGCGAGGCGGACAGCGGCCGCGACGGCGATCGCCACCCCGCCGAGACCCTGGCGTTCTTTCAGGTCGAGCCGGATATGACGGTGGTGGAAGTCTGGCCCGGGGGCGGCGGCTGGTATACCGCCATTCTGGCGCCCTGGCTGCGCGACCACGGCACCCTCTACGCGGCGCAGTTTCCCGCCGACAGTGGCGTCGATTTCTACCGGCGCGCCCTGCAGCGCTACCAAGAGAAGCTGTCGGCCCGCCCGGCGCTCTACGACCAGGTGAAAATCACCCATCTGGGGCCGCCCGAGCACACCGACATCGCGCCGGCCGGCAGCGCCGACCGGGTGCTCACCTTCCGCAACGTGCACAACTGGGCCAAGGCCGGCACCGCCGAGGCCGCCTTTGAAAGCTTTTTCCGGGCTCTGAAACCGGGCGGCGTGCTGGGGGTGGTGGAACACCGGGCCCCCGCCGGCCGGCCGCTGGAAGAGCAGATCGAGTCCGGCTATATGACCGAGGCGTACGTGATTGAGCAGGCGGAGAACGCGGGCTTCGAACTGGAGGCCAACGCCAGTATCAACGCCAACCCGGCGGACGATACCGAGCACCCGGCCGGGGTCTGGACCCTTCCGCCCACCCTGCGGCTGGGGGAAGAGAACCGGGACCGCTATCTGCGTATCGGTGAAAGCGACCGCATGACGCTGCGGTTCCGCAAGCCGGAGTAGCGCTTCAGCTCTGTGGCCGCTCCAGCATGCCGGGAGTGGCGTCGGCGCCCAGCACCACCGATTCGGCGATGCCGATCATGGTGCGGCGGCACTGCTCCAGACGCTGGGCGGAAAATTCGCCGTTCTCGAAGATGTACAGGGAATAGTTTTCCAGAATCCAGAGCATGGTCCGCATTACCAGCGGCTCCATGTCCCGCTGGGTCAGCCGGCTGATCTCCGACGACAGCACTTCCGCGGCAATCTGCTGGGCACGCACCCGGTGGGGGGCCAGCGCCGAGTTGGAGGAGCGGGCCTCCTCCATCATCAGCTTGATCACCGGCCCCATGCTGACGTGGTAGTTGAAATACACCTCGGTGGTGTTGGTGATGATCTCCTTCACCGACTGGGCCTGGCGCATTTCCTGATGGAAGTGCAGCAGCATGTTATCGATAAAAATCCGGTAGATGCTCTCCAGCACGTCCATCTTGTTGCGGAAGTACTTGTAGAAGGTGCGCCGGGACACTTTGGCGGCGTCCAGCAGGTGCTGCACGGTGGTCCTGGCCAGCCCGCGCTGGGCGAACACATACATGGAGTGGATCAGAATCTCCGCGCGCGCCTGGGAGCGCTGGCCGCCCTCCTCTTCCGCGTGGGCCTCCAGGACCTGATTGACGACCTGACGTATGGCGTCCAGATCTTCCGGTGTGCGTTGCACGTGATTTTTCCCCTGTTTTTGTTTACCCGGCTGGCTAGCTTAACCAAGGCCATCCGGGCCGTAAACAGGCAGTCTATCACGCCGCTATCAGCGTTCCCCCGCTACCACCGGACGACCCTTTACCCTTTTTCAGGCGCTTCCAGACTTTCTCGTGGAAGTGGTACGCCACGGTGTTCACGCAGGGTTCCACCAGCGCGGTGGCGCCACCGATGCGCCAGTCTCCGGTCATCGCCCAAACCACCAGGAAGGCGATGCTGATATGCATGATGCCAAAGCTGAATGTTTTACCCATGGAGCACCTCCTAGATGATGGGTAAATGATATCCATTCTCGCCAATAGGTAAAGCACGCATTTTCTCATTGCGTCGATAGGTCCGCTCTATTCAGCTTTCAGGGCGGAGCGGTTAATTGTTGTAAAGGCATCTGTCGCCTGGGTGCGATTTCCTCCTGCACGGCCTAAGCTAGCAGCACGCCCCTCGGGGCGCCCCATTCACCAGCCAAGGACTCTTACATGGAGCGTAAAGCGCTACTGATTCTGCACGGCAAACAGGCGGCCCATCAGGCTCTCAGGGAAGCGGTCATGGACCGCCGGGAAGACGGCTGGGACCTGGCGGTAAGAGTCACCTGGGAAGGCGGCGACGCGGAACGCTATGTGGACGAGGCGCTGTCCCTGGGCTACCGCACGATTGTCGCCGCGGGCGGTGACGGCTCGGTGCGGGACATCACCCAGGCGATGATGGCGTCCGGGAAGCCGGACCTGGCACTGGCCATAGTCCCCATGGGCACCGCCAATGACTTCGCCACCGCGGCCGGCATACCGGAAGATCCTGCGGAGGCCCTGGCGCTGCTCGATCACGCCCCCCGGCCGGTGGACGTGATCCAGGTAAACGACAGCTATTTCCTCAACATGGCCACCGGCGGGTTCGGCACCGAGGTGACCACCCAGACGTCGGAGGATCTGAAAGAACTGCTGGGCGGGGCCGCCTATTTGCTCACCGGGCTGACGCGGTTCGCGGAAGTGCGTCCGGCGGAGGGGCATTTCCGGGGGCCTGATTTTGAGTGGCAGGGTGAATTCCTCGCCCTGGGGCTGGGCAACGGCCGCCAGGCCGGCGGCGGCCAGCGGCTGTGCCCCGAGGCCTGCATCGATGACGGCCTGATGGATGTGGCGATTCTGCCTTCGGATATGGATCTTCTCGCCGGCGTGCGGGGGCTGTTCAACAGCGACAATGGCAACGGCAACGGCGAGCGTGAGGGATTGTTCGTGCGTGCACGGGTCAGTGAGCTGGAGATCGAGACCCCGGAGCCGATGCATTTGAATCTGGATGGCGAGCCGTTGAAGGATCAGCGGTTTAAGTTGAAGGTGCTGCCGGGGGCGATGGGGCTGGTGGTTGGGGAGGAGTGTCCGATGATGGAGGTGGAGAAATAAATAGGTTTAGGACGGGCTCGAGGTCTGGGTTTGTGGGAGCGAGGCTTTGTGGGAGCGGGGCCTTGTGGGAGCTGGGCCTTGTGGGAGCGGGCCTTGCCCGCGAAAGGCCGGCTCTGCCGGCCGGCAGGATTCCAGAGAGGTGTGGAGTGGGGATGACCTACTTAGGTCGCTTTGCCGGTAGCGGAGGCTTGGCGTGGGATGACCTACTTTAGGTCGCTTTGCCGGTAGCGGAGGCTTGGCGTGAGCTGACCTACTTTAGGTCGCGAGCGGTGCTCGCGATCGCTTCGCGACGCCTTTGGCGCCTGCTCCCCGTTCCTTTGGAACAGGGTCGCTCACATGGGCCGTGTAGGGACAGGAGTTCATCGTATCCTAAATATAAAAAACCCCCGCCACTTTCGTGACGGGGGTTCTTTATATTTAAGAGCCTGACGATGACCTACTCTCACATGGGGAAGCCCCACACTACCATCGGCGCTGAGTGGTTTCACTTCTGAGTTCGGCATGGATTCAGGTGGTTCCCACTCGCTATGGTCGTCA